>JBKBSH010000272.1:0-3831 GCA_046291795.1 Burkholderiaceae bacterium
CGTTGCCGCGCGAACCGTCCGTACGGACTGCGCGCGGCCGGCAGGTTTGCTTGTTCATCGGGCGCGATTCTACGTGCCGCCCGCGAGCCACTCGCGCAGCAGCGGCACGGTCAGCGCGCGGTGGCGCGCGAGCGCGTAGGCGTCGAGCGCGTCGAGCGCGGCGACCAGCGTGCGCAGGTCGCGCGGCAGGTGCGTCAGCATGTACGGGATCAGATCGTCGGACACCGCCACGCCGCGCGTGGCCGCGTGCGCGGCCAGCGCCGCCGCCTTCTCCGCGTCGGTCAGCGCGTGAAGCCGGTAGACGAGGCCCCACGCGAGCCGCGTGCGCAGGTCTTCGCGCAGCGCGAGCTGCGCCGGCGGCAGCGGGCCGGCCACCGCGCACGCAGCATCAAGGCGTTCGCGCACCGCGTTGAGCCGGTTGAAGAGCGCCGCCTGCGCGGCGGCATCGAGCCGGTCGACGTCGTCGACGACCGTCAGTCCCGGCGCCTCCGGCGCGGCGTCCGGCGACCACCACGCCGCGCGCGGCGAGCGCGCCAGCGCGGCGAGCAGATGCGTGCGGCCGCTGCCTGCCTCGCCCCACAGGTAGACGATCCGCTCGGTGGCCGCGCCGCGCGCGAGCCGGCGCAGCGCATCGAGCGCTTCGGCGTTGCGGCCGGCGACGAAATTGTCGAGCGTCGGCTCGCGCGGGTGCAGCAGATCCAGCGCGAGTTGGCTCATGCCTTGCGGTAGAACTCGCTCGCGAGGTAGGCCTCCTTGAGGCGTCGCAGCGCGACCAGCAGCGCCGCGCTCGCGGGCAGCGCGAGCAGCACGCCGAAGAAGCCGAACACCTGGCCGAATGCCAGCAGCGCGAAGATCACCGCGATCGGATGCAGCCCGATGCGCTCGCCGACGAACCGCGGCGTCAGGAAGAAGCTCTCGATCGCCTGGCCGACGCCGTAGATCACCGCGACCGCGACAAAGCCGTACACGCTGCCGAACTGCAGCAGCGCGGCCAGCAACGCGAGCACGAGGCCCAGCGCGAAGCCGACGTACGGGATGAAGACCAGCAGCCCCGTCAGGATGCCGACCGGCAACGCGGTCTGGAACCCCGCGATCGCGAGCGCGACCGAGTAGTAGGCGGCGAGCACCAGCATCACGGTCAACTGCCCGCGCAGGAACTGCGCGAGCAGGCCGTCGATTTCGCCGAGCATCGCGACCGTCTGCGCATGCCAGCGGCGCGGGATCAGCGCTTCGGCGCGGCTGCGGAAGTCGTGCCAGTCGAGCAGCGCGTAAAAGAGCACGATCGGCACCAGCAGCAGCGTTCCGATCAGACCCAGCAGCGCGATGCCGCCTTCGCGCGCGTGGGCGAAGATGCGCGCGATCAGATCCTGCTGCGATCCGACTCGCTCCGCGAGCAGTTCGCGCAGCGTCTGCGCGTCGAAGCGGATCGCGATGCCGAACCATTCCTGCAGCTTCGGCGCGACCGCCTGGTTCAGCTTGTTGATCAGCCCCGGAAGCTGCGCCTGGAGTTGCACGAGTTCCTTCTGCAGCACGGGCACCAGGATCAGCAGCAGCGCGAGCAGGATCAGCCCGAGCGCGAAGATCATCGCCAGCACCGCCGCCCAGCGCGGCAACCTGCGCGCGGCGAGCCAGTCCACGCCGGGCGACAGCAGATATGCGAGGATCGCCGCGAGCGCAAACGGCGTGAGCACCGGCGCGAGCACGTACATCAGCGCGAGCAGCGCCAGACCGATACCGACCCACATCCCCGTCTGCAGACGCTCGGCGGTGAAGAAGCTCATCGAATTACAATCCGCGGGCAAACGGCGCGTAGTCTAGCCGTCGACCCTCGGGCGCCGGCTGCTGGCAGGCGCGGCACGGCCCGGACGCAAGCCGCAATCCTCCGCACTCCGAGATGTCCATCGACTACAGACAATCCGGCGTCGACTACGCGCGGATCGATCCGCTGAAGATCCTCGCGCAGAAGGCGGCGGCAGCCACCGCCGGCAATCTGGCGCGGCACGGGTTGACCGAGGTCGCGGCTTCGCGCGGCGAGTCGGCGTACGTCGTCGACTGCGGCGAGTTCTATCTGGCGTCGATCACCGAATGCCTCGGCACCAAGGCGCTGGTGGCCGACGCGATGCGCGCGATCACCGGCCGCACGTACTACGACCGCATCGCGCAGGACACGCTCGCGATGGCGATCAACGATATCGTCACCGTCGGCGCGACGCCCGTTTCGGTGCACGCGTACTGGGCCACCGGCGGCAGCGACTGGTTCGCCGACGAAGCGCGCGCGCGCGATCTGGTCGAGGGCTGGAAAGCCGCGTGCGACGCGTGCGGCGTGGCGTGGGGCGGCGGAGAAACGCCGGCGCTGGCGGGCGTGGTCGCGCCGGGGCGGATCGATCTGGCGGCCTCGTGCGTCGGCATCGTGCGGCCGAAGTCGCGGCTCGCGCTCGGCGAAAGGCTCGCGGCGGGCGACGCGATCGTGCTGCTCGCCTCCAGCGGCATCCACGCCAACGGCGTATCGCTGGCGCGCAAGCTCGCCGAACGGCTGCCGGACGGCTACGCGACGAAGCTCGACGACGGCACGCCGTACGGCGAGGCGCTGCTCGCGCCGACCGTGCTGTATGCGCCGGTCACCGAGGCGCTCGCCGCCGCGGGCATCGTTCCGCACTACTGCGCCAACGTCACCGGCCACGGCTGGCGCAAGCTGATGCGGCATCCGGGCGCATTCACCTATCGCATCCACACGCTGCCGCCGGTGCCGCCGGTGCTCGCGTTCATCCAGCGCGAGGCGGGCATCGACGCGCGCGAGAGCTACGGCAACCTGAACATGGGCGCGGGCTTCGCGCTGTACGTCGCTGCGGACGACGCAGAGCGCGCGGCGCAGATCGCCCGCGCCCGCGGTGTCGACGCGTGGGTCGCCGGTCGCGTCGAGGCCGGCGCGAAGCAGGTCGTGATCGAGCCGCTCGCGCTCGCTTTCGGCGGCGACGAGCTGCACGTGCGCCCGTAGATCTCCGCGCGCGACGACGAGGACGTCGGCGAAGCGCTGCGCAAGGTGCTCGAGGAAGACGGCCTGCGCGTCGAAACCGGCGCGCTCGCCGAACGAATCGAAGGCAAGGCAGGCGACATCGCCGTTCACTAGGGGCAGAACGGCGCGGCGAAGACCGTGCGCGGCTCGCATCTGCTGGTCGCGGTCGGCCGCAAGCCGAACACCGAGGACTTGAACCTCGCCGCGGCGGGCGTGGCGACCGAGCGCGGATTCATCCCGGTCGACGAGACGCTGCAGACCAACGTGCCGGGGATCTACGCGGTCGGCGACGTCAAGCCCGGGCCGCAGTTCACGCACGTCTCGTACGACGACTTCCGCATCCTGCGCGACCGCTGGGTGTCGGGGCTCGATGCGAAGCTCGGCGATCGGCTCGTCCCGAACACCGTGTTCACCGACCCGCAGCTCGCAGCCGTGGGGCTGAATGAAACCGAGGCGCGCAAGCGCGGGCTCGAGGTCCGCGTCGCGAAGATCGGCATGAACGGCATCGCCCGCGCGCTGGAAATGGGCGAGTCGCGCGGCTTCCTGAAGGTCATCGTCGACGGCGGGACCGATCAGATCCTCGGCTGCACCGTCTTCGGCGTCGAAGGCGGCGAGATCATGGCGATGCTGCAGATCGCGATGCTGGGCAAGCTGCCGTACACGGTGCTGAAGGAAGCGATCTTCGCCCACCCGACGCTCGCCGAAGGGCTGAACAACGTGTTCCTCGCGCTCGACGCCTGAACGGCCGGTGCCGTCGCGCGATCGCGCGATCGCGCGCATTTGTCGCTTGTCGATTGTTCCGTAGCGGTCGGGATACG
>JBKBSH010000273.1:0-3829 GCA_046291795.1 Burkholderiaceae bacterium
TGCCGCTTCGCCGGCGTGCCGCTGCGTGCGGACTTTTCGCTCGACCGCGACGCGATGCTGGCGGCGATCGAACGCGACACGCCCGCGGTGATCTTCATCGCGTGGCCGAACAACCCGACCGGCAACCTGTTCGACCGCGCGACGGTCGAGGCCGTCGCCGCCGCCGCGCCGGGGCTCGTCGTGATCGACGAGGCGTATCTGCCGTTCGCGCGCGACACGTGGCTGCCGCAGCTCGCCGAGCGGCCGAACCTGCTCGTGCTGCGAACGCTGTCCAAGCTCGGGCTGGCGGGAATCCGGCTGGGTTATCTCGCCGCAGATCCGGCCTGGATCGAGCAGTTCGACAAGCTGCGTCCGCCTTACAACGTCAACGTGCTGACGCTGGCGGCGGCCGATCTGCTGCTCGACCATCTCGACGTGTTCGAAGCGCAGGCGGCCGACGTGCGCTCGGAACGCGCGCGGCTGCTCGCGGCGCTGCGCGCGGCCGCGGGTGTGGACGCGTTCGACTCCGACGCCAATTTCATCCTGTTTCGCGTCGCGGATCCCGACCGCGTGTTTGCAGGACTGAAGGCGCGCGGCATACTGATCAAGAACGTCGCCCGCATGCACCCGCTGCTCGCCGGCTGCCTGCGCGTGACGGTCGGCACACCGCAGGAAAACGACGCGTTCCTCGACGCACTGAGGGCGAGCCTTTGAGCCACCATGACCTCGCGCACCGCTGAAGTCGTCCGCAACACCGCCGAAACGCAGGTCCGCGTCGTCGTCGATCTGGACGGCAGCGGCAAGTCGCAACTGGCGACCGGGATCGGCTTCTTCGATCACATGCTCGACCAGATCGCGCGGCACGGCGCGATCGACCTGACGGTCGAGGCGAAGGGCGATCTGCACGTCGATGCGCATCACACGGTCGAGGATGTCGGCATCACGCTGGGGCAGGCGGTCGCGCGCGCCGTCGGCGACAAGCGCGGAATCCGCCGCTACGGCCACGCGTACGTGCCGCTCGACGAGGCGCTGTCGCGAGTCGTCGTCGATCTGTCGGGCCGGCCGGGGCTCGACTGGCACGTGCCGTTTGCGCGCGCGACGATCGGCGAGTTCGACGTCGATCTCGCGCACGAGTTCTTCCAGGGTTTCGTCAACCACGCACAGGTCACGCTGCACGTCGACAACCTGCGCGGCGTCAACGCGCACCACCAGTGCGAGACCGTCTTCAAGGCGTTCGCCCGCGCGCTGCGCATGGCGCTCGAGCGCGACCCGCGCGCGGCGGGCGCGGTGCCGAGCACCAAGGGCGCGCTGTAGCCTGGCGATGATCGCGGTCGTCGACTACGGCATGGGCAATCTGCGCTCGGTCGCGAAGGCGCTCGAGCACGTCGCGCCGCACGAGACCGTGCGCGTGACGTCCAGCGCGGCCGACATCGACGCGGCCGATCGCGTCGTGCTGCCGGGCCAGGGGGCGATGCCCGACTGCATGCAATACCTGCGCGACGCGGGGCTCGAGGACTGCGTGCGCCGCGCCGCCGCAAGCAGACCGCTGTTCGCGGTGTGCATCGGCGAGCAGATGCTGTTCGACGGGTCCGAGGAAACGCGTGTGCCCGGCACGCGCACGCCGGGGCTCGCGCTGCTGCCGGGCGCGGTCGTGCGTTTTCGCGACGAGGACATGCGGCAGCCCGACGGATCGCGCCTGAAGGTGCCGCACATGGGCTGGAACCGCGTGGCGCAGACGCGCGCGCATCCGCTGTGGCGCGGCATCGCCGACGCGAGCTGGTTCTATTTCGTGCACAGCTTCTACGTCGTGCCGGCCGATGCGACGCTGACCGTCGGCGAGTCGACCTACGGCCGCGCCTTTACCTGCGCGGTGGCGCGGGATAATATTTTTGCGACCCAGTTCCACCCCGAGAAAAGCGCCGCCGCCGGACTCAGGCTCTACGAGAACTTCACGCGCTGGACGCCGTAGTTCGGCAGCGCGTTCCCCCGGCCGCCCTGACCGCTCCCGCCTTCTCCGGCAACGCGACACGTCCCCGCAACCTCCCGCAGCGAGCACTCGATGCTGCTGATCCCTGCGATTGACCTCAAGGACGGGCGCTGCGTGCGACTGCGCCAGGGCGACATGAACGACGCGACCGTTTTCTCCGAGGACCCGGTCGCGATGGCACGCCATTGGGTCGAGCTCGGAGCGCGCCGGCTGCACATCGTCGATCTGAACGGCGCGCGCTCGGGCAAGCCGGTCAACGAGCCGGTCATCAAGAAGATCATCGCCGAAGTGGGCGACGAGGTTCCCGTGCAGTTGGGCGGCGGCCTGCGCGACCTCGACACGATCGAGCGCTATATCGACGACGGCGTGCGTTTCGTCGTGATCGGCACGGCCGCGGTCAAGAACCCCGGATTCCTGCACGACGCCTGCACGGCCTTCGGCGGGCACGTGATCGTCGCGCTCGATGCCAAGGGCGGCAAGGTCGCCACCGACGGCTGGAGCAAGCTGACCGGGCACGACGTCGTCGACCTCGCCCGCAAGTTCGAGGACTACGGCGTCGACGCGATCCTGTACACCGACATCGGCCGCGACGGCATGCTCACCGGCGTCAACATCGAAGCGACCGTCGAGCTGGCGCGAGCGGTCAAGGTCCCCGTGATCGCCAGCGGCGGCGTCGCGACGCTGGCCGACATCGACAGGCTGTGCGCGGTCGAGGACGAAGGGATCGAAGGCGCGATCCTCGGCCGCTCGCTGTACGAAGGCACGCTCGACTTCCGCCAAGCGCAGGCGCGCGCCGACGCGCTGGCCGCGCAACGCTGACCAGCCGTTCGACCGACACGGCACGCCGTTCAACGCGATCGCGCGCCGTCGACACAGCGCCGATAGTCCTCGAAGGCGCCGTATGCGGATCGCCCCGCGCGCTGCGCGCCGCACAGATCGGTCGGCGGCTCGCCCGCGACCGCGCGGCGCGGCGGCGCGTCCGCCCATCGCAAGTCCAGTTCGCCCGCGTCCGCGAACAGCCGACGCACCGGGTGAAACCCGACGAACGACGACGCGATCCATGGCGTGCGGTTGTCGGCGGCGTCCAGCGCGCCGCCGTCGCGCTCCCGCAGCCCACCGTCGATCAGATTGCCCGCGGCGTGCGCGGCGCTGTCGGGAAAGCGCACGACCACACCGGCCGTGTCGAGCACGGTGTTGTGCAGCAGGCGCGTGCGCGCGGCGCGATTGACGTAGATCCCGTCGTCGGAGCACGACGCGATCAAATTGTTCGCGATCAGTCCGTCGTCGTGCTCGACGACGCAGCGCCCGTCGCGGCACAGCGCGGGGTCCGAGCCGCCGCCGCCGAAGGACAGCCCGACGCGCCGCCCGGGCGCACCGCGCAGCCGGTGCTCGCACAGCACGACGTTGCCGACGAAGCGGTTGCCGCGGCCTGCGCCCTTGGCGAAGGCGCCGTAACTGGTGCCGTCGCCGCCCGCCTTGACGAAGTCCGCGATCAGGTTGCCTTCGATCGTCCAGCCGCTCGCGGCGACCAGGTCGATCGGCGTGACCGGCGCATCGGTCGCCCGCGGCGCGCCGTTGGTGAGCGTGTTGAACGCGACCCGGCCGTCGTCGGGGTAGCGACCGCCGGCGCCGTTGATCTTCACGTGCGAATGAAAGTCGCGGATCACGTTGTTGCGGATCTCGACGTGATGCGCGGCGCCGACGACGTGAAACGCGTGTTCGCAGCCGCCGCGCGACCTGCATGCGCCTTCGATCACGAGGTTCTCGAAGATCCAGTGCGGCGCGGTCACGTACAGGCCTTCGAGCAGATCGAACTCGAGCACGGCGTGACCGAGGCGATGCGCGCGCACGACGATCGGCGCG
>JBKBSH010000274.1:0-3828 GCA_046291795.1 Burkholderiaceae bacterium
GTCACGCTGATGGGCGGCGTGATCTTCCCGCCGCTGCCCGCGTTCTATCACCGGCCCCGAACGATCGACGAACTGGTCGACCACACGGTCGCCCGTGTGCTCGACCTGCTCGACGTCCCGCACGCCCTCGCGCCGCGCTGGGAGGGCCAGATAGGCGCGCCGGCGGGCGAAACCGACTGAAGCGCTACGACGGCAGGAAGTCGACCGGCCAGGTCACCGTCATCAGGTCGACGTCCTTCGCGCCGAAGTCGAACTGCCTGATCCGCGCGAGCAGCTTGCGCTCGAGTTCCGGCGACTTCAACTCGCTCGACACGATGCGCAGGTCGGTCACCTGACCCGACGGCGCGATCTTCAGCTCGAGCACGACCTTGCCCTGCAGCGACGGCTCTTCGCGCAGCGCGCGGTTGTAGATCGCGTAGATCGCGCCCTTGTTGCGCTCGAACACGATCTTGATCTCCTCGATCGAGCGCGACGCCTTGCCGCTTCCGCCCCGCTGCAACGTGCCGCCGCGGCCGGCGCCCGTGCCGCCACCGCCGCCTGCGTTCGACCCCGCACCGCCGCCGCCATCGCCGCCGGCCACCCCTGCGACGAGCGTGGTCGAGCGGCCCGCGAGCCCGCCGCCGCCGGTGTCGCGGCTGAACGCGGCCGTGTTGATCCCGCCGCTTCCGCCCGTGGCGTTCGACGTGATCAGCGCGCGCGTCGGCACGCCGGGCGAAAGCCCCGCGCCGACGCCGGGCCCGACGCCTGCGCCGACACCCGGCCCCGGCTTGATGTCCCTGTTCAACTGCGCTGCCGCCGGCGCGGACCGCAGCGAAGCGAGTTCGTCCTTCATCGCGAGCAGGCCCACGCCCGAGGCGCGCTTGCGCGCGTTGTCCAGCCGCTCGCCGGGCGGCTTGTTCGGCTCGGGCTTGCGCGCTTCGACGACCGGCGCCTTGGGCTCGGGCTTCGGCGTATCGGGCGCGCGGTCGGGCTTCGCCTCCGCATCCTTCGGCGCGGGACGCTCGGACTTCGGCAGCGGGGCGGGTGCAGGCACTTCGCGGTCGAGCAGCAGCTTGGCCAGTCGCGGCGGCAGCGGCTCGGCCGCGATGCGCTCTTCCTTGCGCACGGGAAGCCACGGCATCACGAGCGCGATCGCCGTGCAGACCGCGAGCACCCGACGCAGGATGCGCCGGAAGCGCTCGTCGTCCTCGGCCGATCCCGACCAGGGCAGCAGCGCGACGGGGGCGTGGGCAACGGCGCTCATCACGCACTCTTCTGCTGGACCGCGAACGACACGTCGGTGAAGTTCGCGCGCGCGCAGGTGACCATCACCTTGCGCAGCAAGCGGTATGGAATGTCCTTGTCGCCCATGATCGTGATCGCGCGCTTGGCGGCCTCGTTCTCGGCGCGGATCGTCTGCCGGCTCGCATGGAAGTCGAGCTCGGCCTTCAGCGGCGCGATCAGATCGCCGTCGGCGCCGAGCACGTCGGCGACCGACGCGACCTTGCGCCCGTCGACGATGATGTCGCTGTTGTTGACCAGCACGACGATCGTCTCGCGCGCGCTCTTCTCGGCCGTCGATTCGGGCAGCCTCACCGCCTTCGACCCGGGCAGCACCTCGACCACGCCGGCGTTGGACAACAGGAAGAAGATCAGGATCGTGAAGATGTCGATCAGCGACACGAGGTTCAGGTCCAGATCGGACTGATTGCGCGCGCGCCGCTCGGCGCGCTTCTGCAGCGGCGTCAGCTTCATGAGCCCTTCTCCGATTTCGCGACCTGCTGCCGGATCGGCGCGTCGCCGATCGAGATGTCTGGGAACAGATCGACGTCGACGACCTTCGCACCCTGGACCTGACGTCCCGCGCGGACCGCGTCCATCACCTGCACCAGCGTGTCGTACGACACCGCGGGCTCGGGCAGAACGGTGGCCGCGGTCTTGTCCGGGAAGCGCTGCTTGATCTGCTGCATCAGGCTCGCCAGCTCGGCGACGTCCTTGCCGTCGTTGCTGCGCGCGATGCGCCGGATCAGCCCGCCGATGCGGTCGCCGACCTCGAACGCGTCGGCGCGGACGACGACCTCGAGCTGCAGGTTGTCGGGATCGAGCTTTTCGAGCGCGCCGCTCGACTGCGGCGGCAGCGTCAGCTCGAGCACCGCGAGCCGCGTGAATACGGCGGTCGACAGCAGGAAAGGCACCAGCACGACGATCAGGTTGATGAACGCCGTGACGTCGAGCCCGGCGGGGTGTTTGCGCAGGCGTCGCACTCGCATGTTTCGGTCCTCCTTGGCGGGCGGCCGCAGCGGCCGGCGGCCGCGCCGTTCAGCGCGCGGCGCTGCGCGCGTCCGGGGCGAGCCGCGGCGTCCGGTTCAGGAAGCTCACCATGGCCGCTTCGAGGCTGTCGACGCTCTCGCGCGTGCGCGCCAGCCGGAACGCGTGGATCAGCAGGAACGGGATCGCGACCATCAGCGCGAACGCGGTGTTGTTCATCGCGATCGAGATCGACGCGGCGAGCAGCTCGGCCTTTTCGGCCGGATTGACGTTCGCGACCGCGGTGAACGCCTTGATCAGGCCGATGATCGTTCCGAGCAGGCCGACCAGCGTGATCACGTTGGCGAAGGTCGCGATGTAGTGCGTGCGCTTTTCCAGGCGCGGCACGATCTCCATCATGCCTTCCTCCATCGCCGCGTCGACGTCCTCGCGCCGGTGCGGGATCTTCAGCCGCTCGATCCCGTACGCGACGATCTTGCCGATCGCGGCGTCGGATTTCGCGGCGACGGCTTCGACCTTGTCGAGCTTGCCACCCTGCAGCAGCGGCAGCATGCGCTCCCACAGCCTGCGGTTTTCGGTGCGCGCGCGGCGCAGGAAGACGAAGCGCTCGATCGCGACCGCGAGGCCGAGCGCCATGATCAGCAGGCTCGGGTAGATGAACAGGCCGCTGTCCTGGAAGAACTTGACGACGGTATTGAAGGCACTCATGGGCGAATCTCCGATGACCACTGCAACTCGATGCGAGACGAACGAATCATTTGCGCTCGGCCGCGGGCGGACCGGTCGGCGCGGCGCTCGCCGCCGGCGTCTGCGCGGCGGACGTGTAGCGGACCTGCCGGCGGAAGACGTCGCGATCGACCGGCGCGAGCGCCTCGTCGAGCACGCTTTCGAGCGGCCGGCTCGCGAGCGCCGACGGCAGCGGCTTCTTCCACGGCACGATGTAAAGCACCTTCGGCAGCTCGCGGTTGCCGATGATCTGCGTGCGATCGATCTCGGCGCGATCCTCGGCGAGCGCGCCGAGCGAGGCGGCCGCGCCGAGCGCGACGGCCAGCGAACGAATGGGGACGCGCCGCATGTGCCCGTTCATGGCTGCTCCTTGCGCGCGACCGCGCTTTTCTGCGGCATCCGGTTCTTCAGGTCGGCGACCCACTTGCTGACGTTCTCGTCGCCGGCCGGCGCGAGCGCGAGGTAGCGCTCGTACAGCGCGAGCGCGCGCTGCCGGTCCCACAGGTACAGGTCTTCGAGGATGCCGAGGTTCAGCCACGCGAGCGCGTAGTCCGGATCGGCTTCGATCGCGCGTTCGTACGCGGCACGCGCATCGGCGAACTGGCCGGCCATCCGGTACGTGATGCCGAGCTGGTTGTGCAGGTCGGCGCGCCGCGGCGCGAGCTTCACCGCGCGCTCGAGCGCGGCGATCGCCTCGGCGTACCTGCCCGCCTGCCGATGGATCAGCGCGAGGTTCGCGTGCGGGCCCGCGAGTTCGGGATGCGATTGCGCCAGCGCGGCGAACCCGCGCTCGGCCTCTGCCGTGCGTCCCGCGGCAAGCGCACGCCGCGCGGCGTCGAACGCGCGAACGGCGGC
>JBKBSH010000275.1:0-3584 GCA_046291795.1 Burkholderiaceae bacterium
GCGCCGCGATGTTCGCGCGGAATCTCGGCGAAGTCGCGCGCGCCGCGCTCGCCGAAGGCGCGGCGGGGCTCGCGCGCTTTTCGATCGAGTTGCAGCGTCCGGTCAAGCCGATGCTCGCGCAACCGGCCGAGGGCATCGCCGATGCGCTCGCGCGGCTCGGCACCGCCGCGCTCGAATGGAAGCTCGACGGCGCGCGCGTGCAGGTCCACAAGGCGGGCGGCGACGTGCGCGTTTTCACGCGCAACCTGAACGACGTCACCGCCGCGGTGCCGGAGATCGTCGAGGCAGTGCACGGGCTGCCCGCGCGCGAAATCGTGCTCGACGGCGAGGCGATCGCGCTCGCGCCGGGTGGCGTGCCGCTGCCGTTCCAGGTGACGATGCGGCGCTTCGGCCGCAAGCTCGACGTCGATGCGCTGCGCGCGGAGCTGCCGCTTGCGGCGTTGTACTTCGACGTGCTGCGGCTCGACGGCGAGTCGCTCGTCGAGCGGCCGGCGCGCGAGCGCTTCGCTGCGCTGTCCGATGCGCTGCCGGGCGCGCTCGTCGTGCCGCGGCTCGTCACCGGCGACGCGGCCGCCGCGCAGGCGTTCTATGCCGAGGCGCTCGCGCGCGGCCACGAAGGCGTGATGGCCAAGGCACTCGACGCGCTGTACGAAGCCGGCAGCCGCGGCGCGGCGTGGCTCAAGGTCAAACGCGCGCATACGCTCGACCTCGTCGTGCTCGCCGCCGAATGGGGCCACGGCCGAAGGCGCGGCTGGCTGTCGAACCTGCATCTGGGGGCGCGCGATCCGGCCGGCGGTTTCGTGATGCTCGGCAAGACGTTCAAGGGGCTGACCGACGAGCTGCTCGGGTGGCAGACGCGCGAGCTGCTCGCGCGCGAGATCGGCCGCGACGATTGCACGGTGTACGTTCGGCCCGAGCTGGTCGTCGAGATCGCGTTCAACGACGTGCAGGCAAGCGCGCAGTATCCCGGCGCGCTCGCGCTGCGCTTTGCGCGCGTCAAGCGCTATCGCCCCGACAAGCGCGCCGAAGACGCCGACACGATCGACACCGTGCGCGCGATCTACGCCGCGCAACTGGGGAAGGCGGCGGCGTGATTCGAATCGATCGGACGCGACGAGCGCTCGCGTGTGCGCACCGAGCACCGCGCAGCCGAGTCCCTGTATCGGGACCTGCGCGAGTCGATGCCCGACTGCCCCTTCGACACGGTCGCGCGGGCGCCGAGCGCGCACGCGATCGCCGCCGTGGCCGCACGCACGACGCGTAAATACGGCGAGGGCGGAATCCGCTACGTGCGCATCGAGGCCGAGCCCGCTGCGGGCTCAGAACTCCTCGGTGTCGATCTCGGCCTGCGTCGCCGCGTCGTAGCGCGCGCCGGCGACCGTTTGTTGATTGATCAGCGCGTCGATCCGCGCGACCACGTCGGCCGGCAGCCGGATATCGGCAGCGGCGACGTTTTCTTCGACGTGCGCGGTGCTGCGCGTGCCGGGAATCGGCACGACGTGGTCGCCGCGCGCGAGCAGCCACGCCAGAGCGAGCTGCGCCGGCGTGCAGCCGGCTTCGCGCGCGAGCGCGCCGAAACCGTCGAGCAGACGCAGGTTCGCCGCATAGTTGTCCGGCGCGAAGCGCGGCATCCGGCGGCGGATGTCCTTTTCTTCGAACGCGGTCACATCGCGCAGCGTGCCGGTCAGGAAGCCGCGCGCGAGCGGGCTGAACGCGACGAGCGCGACGCCGAGCGCCCTGCACGCCTCGAGGCCGGCGATCTGCGGATTGCGTGTCCACGCGGAGTACTCGTTCTGCAACGCTGCGATCGGATGTACGGCGTGCGCCTTGCGCAGCGTCGCTGCCGAGACTTCAGACAGGCCGATCGCCCGCACCTTGCCGGCGCGGACGAGATCCGCGAGCGCGCCGACGCTTTCCTCGATCGGCACCTTCCTGTCCCAGCGATGCAGGTAGTACAGGTCGATCACGTCGGTCCGCAGGCGCCGCAGGCTGTCCTCGCAGGTGCGCTTCAACGTCTGCGGACGGCCGTCGATCACGCGCTTGCCGTCCACACCGGTCATTCCGCACTTGCTCGCCAGCACGATGCGCTCGCGGTACGGCCCGAGCACGCGCCCGACCAGCTCCTCGTTCGCGCCGAAACCGTACAGCGCCGCGGTATCGAAGTGGTTCACCCCGAGTTCCAGCGCGCGCAGCAGCAGTCGCGCGCCGTCATCCGGCGCAGGCGGCGTGCCGTAGGCGTGGCTGAGATTCATGCAGCCGAGACCGATGGGGAAGACCTCGAACGGGCCGATCCGGCGCGTGTGCATGGTCGCGGTGCGGGAAGTCCGCTTCAGGCGGCGGCCAACTGCCGCTCGAGCCGGTGCAGCGTCCGATAGCACGGCAGCACCTGCGCCACGCTCGCGTTCGGTTCGCGGCCTTCGCGGATCGCGGCGAAGAATTCGCGGTCCTGCAGTTCGATGCCGTTGATCGACACGTCGACCTTCGACACGTCGATCCGGTTGTCCTTGCCGTCGTACAGGTCGTCGTAACGCGCGATGAACGTGCCGTTGTCGCAGATGTAGCGGAAGAACGTGCCGAGCGGGCCGTCGTTGTTGAACGACAGCGACAGCGTGCAGATCGCGCCGGTGCTCGACTTGAGCTGGATCGACATGTCCATCGCGATGCCCAGCGTCGGATGGATCGGACCCTGCAGGGCGTTGGCGGCGACGATCTCGCCGCCGGTCTGGTAGGCGAACAGATCCACCGTGTGCGCCGCGTGGTGCCAGAGCAGGTGGTCGGTCCACGAGCGGGGCTGGCCCAGCGCGTTGATGTTGGTGCGGCGGAAAAAATACGTCTGCACGTCCATCTGCTGGATCGACAGTTCGCCGGCCACGATCCGCCGGTGTATCCACTGGTGGCTCGGATTGAAGCGGCGCGTGTGGCCGCACATCGCCACCAGCCCGGTCTGTTTCTGCAGCGCGACCACCGCTTCGCCGTCGGCCAGCCGGTCGCACAGCGGGATCTCGATCTGCACGTGCTTGCCGGCCTTCAGACACGCGATGCCCTGCGCCGCGTGAAGCTGCGTCGGCGTGGCGAGGATCACCGCGTCGACGTCGCTGCGCGCGAGCGTTTCGGCAAGGTCGGTGGTCACGTGGCCGATGCCGAACCGGTCGGCCGCTTCGCGCGTCTTGGCGAGTTCGCGCCCGACGAGCGAGACGACGCGCACGCCTTCGATTCTCTGCATCGCCTCCAGATGCTTGATGCCGAACGCGCCGGCACCGGCCAGCGCCACGCCGATCGTCTTGCTCATGCGTTCTCCAGGATCAGATGCCCGACCGCGGTGTTGCTGGCGGGGACGTGATAGAAGCGGTGCGTGACGCGGGGCCGGGCGCCGCCGGCGACGTCGGCCATCGCGCCGCGCGCGACGAGCCACATCACCAGCTCGATGCCTTCGGAGCCCGCCTCGCGAACGTATTCGATGTGAGGCATCTCGGCGAGCCCGGCCGGATCGTCGATCAGCCGGTCGAGGAAGCGGTTGTCCCACTCGCTGTTGATCAGGCCGGCGCGCGCGCCCTGCAACTGATGGCTCATGCCGCCGGTGCCCC
>JBKBSH010000275.1:3594-3827 GCA_046291795.1 Burkholderiaceae bacterium
GCGGCTCGTCGACGGTCTCGATCGCCTTGCGGATCGATCGGCCGAGCGCGAAGCAGCGCCGGCCCGAAGGCACCGGGTATTGCACGACATTGACCGCGAACGGAATGACCCGCGACGGCCACGCGTCGGGCTGACCGAACAGCAGCGACAGCGGAACCGTCAGTCCGTGATCGACCTCCATCCGGTTGGCGATGGTCAGGTCGAAGTCGTCCAGGATCACGCTGTGCGCGATG
>JBKBSH010000276.1:0-3797 GCA_046291795.1 Burkholderiaceae bacterium
GCGCGCGCCAAGCGCGAGCGGCGGCCGCTGTTCCTGTACTGGGGCGCCGAATGGTGCCCGCCGTGCAACCAGGTCAAGGCGACGATCTTCAATCGGCGCGATTTCATCGAGCGCTCGCGGGTGTTCGTTCCCGTCTACATCGACGGCGATTCGCCTTCGGCGCAGCTGCTGGCCAACCGGTTCAAGGTCAGCGGCTATCCGACGATGGTGCTGTTCCGACCGGACGGCACCGAAATCACCCGGCTTCCCGGCGAAGTCGACCCGCAGCAGTACATGCGCGTGCTGAAGCTCGCGATGCACGCGACGCGGCCGGTGAAAACGCTGCTGGCCGCGGCGCTGTCGGACAACCCCGCGCTGACGCCCGCCGACTGGCGGCTGCTCGCGTACTACGCGTGGGAGACCGACCACGAAGCCGCGGTGCCGAAAGCGCAGGTCGCGGCGACGCTCGCGCTGCTGGCGCAGCGCTGCCCGCACGCGGTCGCCGACGCGCGCGCGCGGCTCACGCTGAAGGCGATCGCGGCGGCCGCGAGCGCGAAGGACAAGCCCGCCGCGCCGGCCGCGTATCCACAGGTCAGGGCCGTGCTCGCCGACGCCAGGCTCGCGCGCGAGAACTTCTCGGTGCTGACCGACGCGGCGGGCGAGATCGTCGCTTATGTCACCGCGCCCGGCCGCGCCGACCGCAAGGCGCTGGTGGTCGAGTGGGATCGGCTGCTCGTGCGCTTCGGCGACGATGCGAGCCTGTCGAAGGCCGATCGCGTGTCGGCCGCGGCCGCCCGGGTGGCGCTCGCGCGGCTCGATCTGCCCGGCGACGCGCCGCTGCCTGCGCGGCTCGTCGCCGAGGTGCGCGCGGCCGCCGAACGCGCCGACCGCGAGACGACCGACCGCTACGAGCGCCAGGCCGTGATCAGCGCCGCCGCGTACGCGCTGCGCGAAGCCGGCCTGCTCGACGAATCCGACGCGATGCTCAGGCGCGAGCTTGCGCGATCGCACTCGCCCTACTACTTCATGTCGGGTCTGGCAGGCAACGCGAAGAAGCGCGGCGACAACGCGGCCGCGCTCGGCTGGTACGAGCGGGCGTACGCGGCCTCGAAGGGCCCTGCCACGCGGCTGCAGTGGGGCGCGTCGTACGTCAACGCGCTGATCGAGCTCGCGCCCGACGACGCCGCGCGCATCGAGGCTGCCGCGCGCAGCGTGATCGGCGAGATCGAGCCGGTGCCGGCGACCTTTCACGAGCGCAACCGCGCCGTGCTCGAACGCATGGGCGGACGCATCGTCGGCTGGGCCGAGTCGAGCCGGCAGGACGTGGTGCTCGCCGCGCTGCGCAGACGGCTCGGCGAGCACTGCGTGAAGCTGCCCGCGCAGACCCCGGAACGCGAGACCTGCGAAGGGGTGTTGCGTGCCAGAAGCGGCCCCGGGCACTGACCGCGCGCGCCGCAGGCGCGGCGAGGGTAATCTCCGCGGCAAAACCGCGCCCGCGCCGAGGGGCGCGAGGCCATCGATCCGGAGACCACGATGTCGGACAACCTGCGCGACGCCGCGCTCGAATATCACCGCCAACCCACGCCTGGAAAGATCTCGGTCGTTCCGACCAAGGCGATGGTCACGCAGCGCGACCTGGCGCTCGCCTATTCGCCCGGTGTCGCGGAAGCCTGCAACGAGATCGTGCGCGATCCGGGCGAGGTTTACACGCTGACGGCGCGCGGCAACCTGGTCGCCGTCGTCACCAACGGCACCGCCGTGCTCGGGCTCGGCAACATCGGTCCGCTCGCGGGCAAGCCGGTGATGGAAGGCAAGGCGTGCCTGTTCAAGAAGTTCGCGGGCATCGACGTCTTCGACATCGAGATCAACGAACGCGACCCGGACCGGCTCGTCGAGGTCATCGCTGCGCTCGAGCCGACCTTCGGCGGCATCAACCTCGAGGACATCAAGGCGCCCGAGTGCTTCTACGTCGAACGCAAGCTGCGCGAGCGGATGAAGATCCCCGTGTTCCACGACGACCAGCACGGCACCGCGATCATCGTCGGCGCGGCGGTGCTCAACGGGTTGAAGGTCGTCGGCAAGTCGATCGGCGAAGTCAAGCTCGTGTGCAGCGGCGCCGGTGCGGCCGCGCTCGCCTGCCTGGACCTGCTGGTCGAACTGGGCATCCAGCGCCGCAACGTCTGGGTCGCCGACATCGAAGGCGTCGTCTACGAAGGGCGCACCGTGCTGATGGACCCCGAGAAAGCGCGCTACGCGCAGAAGACCGACGCGCGCAAACTCGCCGACATCATCGGCGGCGCCGACATCTTTCTCGGGCTGTCCGCGGGCGGCGTGCTGAAAAAGGAGATGGTCGCGCGGATGGCCGCGCGGCCGCTGATCCTCGCGCTGGCCAATCCGGTCCCGGAGATCATGCCCGAGGAGGTCATGGCGGTGCGCGACGACGCCGTGATCGCGACCGGCCGGTCCGACTATCCGAACCAGGTCAACAACGTGCTGTGCTTCCCCTTCGTCTTCCGCGGCGCGCTCGACGTCGGCGCGACGACGATCACGAAGGACATGGAGATCGCCGCGGTGCACGCGCTCGCGCAGCTCGCGCAGGAGGAGCAGAGCGACGTCGTCGCGAGCGCCTACGGCAGCACGGCGACCGGATTCGGCCGCGACTACATCATTCCGCGCCCGTTCGATCCGCGCCTGATGATGCGCATCGCGCCGGCGGTGGCGCAAGCCGCGATGGCAAGCGGGGTCGCCACACGGCCGATCGCCGATCTGGCCGCGTATCGCGAGCAGCTGCAGCAGTTCGTCTACCACTCGGGCACTTTCATGAAACCGATCTTCGCGGCGGCGAAGAAGGCGGTCGCCAACGGAGGGCGCGCGCGAATCGTCTTTGCCGAAGGCGAGGAGGAGCGTGTCCTGCGTGCGGTACAGGTCGTCGTCGACGAAGGCATCGCCAAGCCGATCGTCATCGGCCGTCCCGCCGTGATCGAAAAGCGGCTCGAGCGTTACGGCCTGCGGATGCGGGCCGGCCAGGACTTCGAGCTGGTCAATCCGGAGTTCGACGAGCGCTACCGCGACTACTGGCAGACCTACCATCGGCTCGCCGCCCGCCGCGGCGTGACCGAGCAGTACGCGAGAATCGAGATGCGGCGCCGGCTCACGCTGATCGGCGCGATGCTGATGCACAAGGGCGAAGCCGACGGCATGATCTGCGGCACCTTCGGTACGCATGGCCTGCACCTGGACTACATCGACCGGGTGATCGGCAAGCGCCCCGGCGCGACGGTCTACGCGGCGATGAACATCCTGATCGTGCCGGGACGGCAGCTCGCGATGGTCGACACGCACGTCAACGTCGACCCGACCGCCGAGCAGATCGCCGAGATCACGGTCATGGCCGCCGATGAGCTCAAGCGGCTCGGCATCGTGCCCCGTGTGGCCCTGCTGTCGCACTCCAACTTCGGCACCAGCGATGCGCGTTCGGCGACCAAGATGCGGCGCGCGGTCGAGCTGCTGCGAGCGCAGCATCCCGACCTCGAGGTCGACGGCGAGATGCACGCCGACTGCGCCGTCGACGACGCGACTCGCAAGTCGATCATGCCGTTCTCGACGCTGCGCGGGGATGCCAACCTGCTCGTCTGCCCCGACATCGACTCGGCCAACATCGGCTACAACCTGCTGAAGACGATCGCGGGCAACAACATCGCGATCGGTCCGATCCTGCTCGGCGCGGCCAAGCCGGCGCACATCCTGACGCCGTCGTCGAGCGTTCGGCGCATCGTCAACATGACCGCGCTCGCGGTGCTCGACGCGAACTCGCAGCG
>JBKBSH010000277.1:0-3797 GCA_046291795.1 Burkholderiaceae bacterium
GCCGAGCATCCGTCGCACGGGCATGTGCCCGGGTTCAGGAGGAAACGATGGAATCGCGAATCGCTTCGACGGCACGGCGCGCAGGCGTTGCGCTGATCGCGGCGGCAGCCGCCGGTTGTGTGGTCGTTCCGGTCAATCCCGACGGCAGCATCTATCAGGGGCCGGTCGCCGCGTATCCGGCGGTGGCGGTGCCGGCGAGTCTCACGCTGCCGGTGCGGCTTTATCCGACGAACGAACTGGCCGCCGCCACGGGGATCATCAGCGGCACCGTGGTCAACTACCTCAACGGCAAGGGCACCTTTACGCTCACCGTCGGCGGCGAAACGATGTCGGGCGAGGCCACGCGCAGCGGCGGCACGGCGAGCCGGCAGGGTGTGGCCAACGCATACGGCGCGCGCGGCAGCTTTGCCAACTGCCAGTACACGATGAACACCCCCTCGCAGGGCACCGGCCACTGCACCTTCTCCAACGGCGCGACCTACCAGTTGCACATCGGCGGCTGATCGCCCGCGCGCCAGCCGCTATGCTTGCCACCCGTCACAACGACGACGCCAACAACGACTTCGAGGAGGCAAGCATGAAACGTCGCGAGTTTTCGTTCGCCGCACTGGGCGCGGCGGCCGCGCTGCAATTCCCGCCGATGCGCGCCGCGCACGCGCAGTCGCTCGGCACGCTGAAGATGATGATCCCGGCCAACCCGGGCGGCGGCTGGGATCAGACCGGCCGCTCGCTCGCCGCCGCGATGCAGGCGGCGAAGGTCGTGCAGTCGGTGCAGTTCGAGAACAAGGGCGGCGCGGCGGGGACGATCGGGCTGGCGCAGTTCGTCAATGCGGCGAAGGGCGATCCGAACGCGGTGATGATCGGCGGCATGGTGATGGTCGGCGGCATCATCCTGAACAAGTCGCCGGTCGATCTGTCGCGGGTCACGCCGATCGCGCGGCTGACCAGCGAATACGAGGTGATCGTCGTTCCCGCCGGCTCGCCGCACAAGACGATGGCCGACCTGGTCAAGGCGTTCAAGGCCGATCCCGGCAAGATCTCGTGGGGCGGCGGCTCGGCGGGCGGAACCGACCACATCCTCGTCGGCATGATCGCGAAAGCGGTCGGCGCCGATCCGGCGAAGATCAACTACGTGCCGTTCAAGGGCGGCGGCGAAGCGATCGCTGCGATCGTCGGCGGTCACGTCGCCGCCGGCGTTTCGGGTCTCGGCGAGTTCGCCGAGCACATCAAGTCCGGCCGCATGCGCGCGCTCGCGGTGTCCTCGCCCGAACGGCTCGAAGGCATCCCGACGCTGAAGGAGCAGGGCATCGACGTCGTACTCGGCAACTGGCGCGGCATCTTCGCCGCGCCGGGCATCACGCCCGCGCAGCGCGACGCGCTGATCGCCGCGGTGCGCACGGCGACCGAATCCGCCGCGTGGAAGGACACGCTGGCGCGGCTCGGCTGGGACGCGTGGTTCCTCGCCGGCGACGACTTCAGGAAGTTCCTCGACGACGACATCAAGCGCATCGGCGCGATCATCGATTCGCTCGGACTGAAGAAGTAACGCGATGCCGTCCGCCCGTCGCGGGGCGCGCGCCGAACTCGTGCTCTCGCTTGGCGTGCTCGCGCTCGGCATCGCCGCCGCGGTGGTCGCGTGGCGACTGCCGGAGGCGGGCGGCTACGCGCGCATCGGCCCGAACTTCGTTCCAAAGCTCGTCGCGGCAGGCCTGATCCTGCTCGGTGTGTGGCTGCTCGCCGAATGCTTTACGGGCGGCTGGCGTTCGCCGGTCCCGGACGATGCGGCCGAGCGCGGCGAGCACCCGTTCGTGCCAAAGGCGTTCGGCTGGGTCAGCGCGGGGCTGCTCGCGCAGATGGCGCTGATCGACCGGGCCGGCTTCGTGCTCGCGGCAGCAGTGCTGTTCGCGTGCGTGGCGCGCGGCTTCGGCAGCGCGCGCTGGCTGCGCGACCTGCTGGCGGGGCTCGCGATCGGGATCGCCGTGTTCGCTTTCTTCGTGCACTTCCTCAACGTCAATCTGCCGGCGGGCTGGCTCAAGCCGCTGCTCGGCGCCGCCGGCACATGAGCGAGACCTTCGGCGCGCTGGTCGCGGGATTCGGCGTCGCGCTCGCGCCGATCAACCTGCTGTGGGGATTCGTCGGTGTCACGCTCGGCACGGCGGTCGGCGTGCTGCCCGGCGTGGGCCCGGCGCTGACGGTCGCGATGCTGCTGCCGCTGACGGTCAAGCTCGATCCGACCGGCGCGCTGATCATGTTCGCCGGGATCTACTACGGCGCGATGTACGGCGGCTCGACGACGACGATCCTGCTGAACACGCCGGGCGAATCGGCGTCGATCGCGACCGCGCTGGAGGGCAACCGGATGGCCAAGCGCGGCCGCGCCGGGCCGGCGCTCGCCACCAGCGCGATCGGCTCGTTCGTCGCCGGGTCGATCGCAACGCTGCTGCTCACGCTGCTGGCGCCCATCGTGGTCGAGATCGCGCTGAGGTTCGGCCCGGCGGAATACTTCGCGCTGATGGTGTTCGCTTTCGTCACGGTCGCCGCGGTGCTCGGCGCATCGACGGTGCGCGGGCTCGTGTCGCTGTTCGTCGGGCTGCTGCTCGGGCTGGTCGGCATCGACGAGCAGACCGGGCAGATGCGCTTCGCTTTCGGCGTCCCCGAGCTGCTCGACGGCATCGACGTCGTCGTGCTCGCGGTCGGGCTGTTCGCGGTCGGCGAGGCGCTGTACGTCGCCGCCTACCAGAGCCGCGTCCGCGAGGAAATGGAGAAGATGTCGGGCTCGCTGTGGATGTCGCGCGACGACTGGCGCCGTTCGTGGCCGGCGTGGCTGCGCGCGACCGCGATCGGCTTTCCGTTCGGGACGATCCCGGCCGGCGGCGCGGAGATCCCGACTTTCCTTTCGTACGCGGCGGAGAAGAAGCTCAGCAAGCATCCCGAGGAATTCGGCAACGGCGCGATCGAGGGCGTCGCGGGGCCGGAAGCGGCGAACAACGCGGCGGCCACGGGCGTGCTGGTGCCGCTGCTGACGCTGGGCATCCCGACGTCGGCGACCGCGGCGATCCTGCTCGCGGCGTTCCAGAACTACGGGCTGCAGCCCGGGCCGCTGCTGTTCCAGACGCAGGGCGCGCTCGTCTGGGGACTGATCGCGAGCCTGTACGTCGGCAACGTGCTGCTGCTGGTGCTGAATTTGCCGCTGATCGGGCTGTGGGTGAAGGAGCTGCAGATCCCGAAGCCGCTGCTGTATGGCGGCATCCTCGTGTTCGCCACGCTCGGCGCGTTCAGCCTGCATCAGTCGGTCGTCGATCTGGCCACGCTGTACGTGTTCGGGCTGCTCGGCTTCGTGATGCGGCGCTGGGGCTTTCCGGTCGCGCCGGCGGTGATCGGGCTGATCCTCGGTCCGTTGGCCGAATCGCAGTTCCGCCGCGCGCTGGCGATCAGCCAGGGCGATCCTTCGGTGTTCTTCACGCATCCGATCTCCGCGGCGCTGCTCGCGCTGACCGCGCTGCTGGTGCTCGTGCCGTGGCTCGTCAAGGTGCGGCGCGAGTGGCGCGCGCGGCGCCCGCCGGAGCCCGCACGCCGCTAGCCCGCATATTTCACGAGGGACGCGGGAGTTGCGCGAGCGGATGCGGGATGCGGATTGCGCGAGACGGCCGCAGTCAAAGGCCCAGAGGCCTTTGCGAGGAGTTGAGCGCAAGCCCGCGCCCGCGGGCGCCGCGCAAACCCGCGTAGCCCCGGCCGAACAAAGTGGATCTGCCCGCTGTGGGCCGAGATAGTTGATTCGCCGAGAAAGAGCTCACGAA
>JBKBSH010000278.1:0-3768 GCA_046291795.1 Burkholderiaceae bacterium
TTTTCTGATGCTGCGTTGCGCGGCCGAGGAAGCGCCCGCCGAGCTCGGCGAATGGTGGACGAAGTTCCTGCACGCGACGGCAGAGGAACGCGAGCAGCTCGTCGCGGCGGCGCAGGCGAGCGGCGCCCAGGCCGGCGGGCAGCGGCGCAGACGCAGACGGGGGCGCGGCGGCGGTGCGGCGCGCGCAGCGGCGCCACAGTGAGGATCGATCGTTGAAGCGACGCGCATACATCGGGCTGGGAGCGAACCAGGGCGACCTCGTCGCCACGCTCGACGCGGCGGTCGAATCGCTGAAGTCGATCGAGCGGTCCGAGTTCGTCGCCGTCTCGCCGTACTACCGCACGGCGCCGGTCGACGCGCCGGGGCCGGACTTCATCAACGCCGTCGCCGCGATCGACACGGAGCTGGAGCCGTACGGGCTGCTGCTGCACCTGCTCGACATCGAGATGATGCTGGGCCGCAAGCGGCGAGGAATGCAAAAGAACGCTCCGCGCAAGGTCGACCTCGACCTGCTGCTGGTCGGCGACCTGATCGTGCGCAGCACGCCGCTGACGCTTCCGCACCCGCGCCTGCACGAACGCGCGTTCGCGCTGCGGCCGCTGCTGGACCTCGCGCCGGACATCGTTCTGCCGGGGCTGGGACCGGCGGCGCGGTTCCTCGATGCGGTCGCGGGCCAGCGCGTCGAGCCCTTCGAAACCGCCGCGCCGCAGCCCTGACCGGCGCCCGACCCATGCCGGTACTCGCGCAGACCACGCTGCTGCTCGTCGCGTCGAACGTCTTCATGACCTTCGCGTGGTACGCGCACCTGCGCAACCTCAACGACCGGCCGTGGTGGATCGCGGCGCTGGCAAGCTGGGGAATCGCGCTGGCCGAGTATCTGCTGCAGGTCCCGGCCAACCGCATCGGTTACACCGCGTACACGGTCGGCCAGCTCAAGATCCTGCAGGAAGTGATCACGCTGTCGGTGTTCGTCCCATTCGCGGTGCTGTACATGAAGGAGCCGCTGCGGCTCGACTACGTGTGGGCCGCGTTGTGCCTTCTGGGCGCGGTCTACTTCATCTTCCGTTCGACATGAAGACCAGCGCGGGCCGGCTTCGGCACATCGTCATCGAGGGCCCGATCGGTGCAGGCAAGACCACGCTCGCGCGCCGGCTCGCCGCGCACGCCGGTGCCGAGCTCGTGCTCGAGCAGCCCGACGCGAATCCGTTTCTCGAGCGCTTCTACCGCGATCGCGCGCGTTTCGCGCTGCCCACACAGCTGTGTTTCCTGTTCCAGCGCGTGCAGCAGCTGCGCGAACTCAGGCAGCTCGACCTGTTCCACACGCTCGTGATCGCCGACTTCCTGCTGGAAAAAGACCCTCTGTTCGCGCGGTTGACGCTGGCCGACGACGAGCTGAAGCTGTACGAGCAGATCCTCGCGCAGCTCGCGCCGCAGGCCGCCGCGCCCGACCTCGTGATCTACCTGCAGGCGCCGCCCGAAATGCTGGTCGAGCGCGTCGGACGGCGCGGCAACGCCTACGAGTCCGGCATCACCGAGGGCTACCTGCGCGCGCTCGCCGACGCGTACGCGCGTTTCTTCCACCAGTACGACGCCGCACCCGTGTTGACCGTCAACACCGAGAACCTGAACCCGATCGAACGCGACGCCGACTTCGAGCTGCTGCTCGCGCGGATCGAGCGCATGCGCGGGCGGCGCGAGTACTTCAATCTGGCCGCATGAGCGTACACACCCCGCCCCCGACCGCCGAGCGCAAGCCGGTCACGCTGCCGCGCCTGCTTCAGATGCACGCGCAAGGCGAGCCGATCGCGATGCTGACCTGCTACGACGCGAGCTTCGCGGCGCTGCTCGACGAGTGCGGCGTCGACGTGCTGCTGGTCGGCGATTCGCTCGGCATGGTGATCCAGGGCGAGCGTTCGACGCTGCCGGTGACGGTCGAGCACGTCGCGTATCACACCCGGTGCGTCGCGCAGACGGCGCGGCGCGCGTGGCTGATCGCCGACATGCCGTTCGGCAGCTACCAGGCGTCGCCGATCGCCGCGTACGACAACGCCGCGCGGCTGATGGCCGCCGGCGCGCAGATGGTCAAGCTCGAAGGCGGCGCGTGGCTCGCGCCGACCGTGCGAAGGATGACGACGCGCGGCATCCCGGTGTGCGCGCACCTGGGGCTCACGCCGCAGTCGATCCACGCGCTCGGCGGCTATCGGGTGCAGGGCAGGACCGAAGAAGCCGCTGCGCGGTTGAAGCGCGACGCGGCTGCGCTGCAGGAAGCCGGCGCGACGATGCTCGTGCTCGAACTGGTGCCTTCGGCGCTGGCCGCCGAAGTGACGCGGTCGCTCGCGATCCCGACGATCGGCATCGGCGCCGGTGCCGAGTGTTCGGGCCAGGTGCTGGTGCTGCACGACATGCTCGACGTCTACCCGGGCCGGCGACCGCGCTTCGTGCGCAATTTCATGGACGGAGCGCCCAGCATCCGCGCCGCGATCGAAGCCTACGTCGCCGCGGTCAAGTCGCGCGCCTTCCCGGGTCCGGAGCACGGCTACTGAGCCGCCGCCGGTCGCGAGCTGCGCGACCCGGCATCCGACCCCCGTACAATCCGCCGCCCGATTCCTTCCGGCCGACGGAGTCAGCGATGAAAGTCGTCCACACGATCCAGGAACTGCGCGACCAATTGCGCGGGCAGCTGCGCGTCGCGTTCGTGCCGACGATGGGCAACCTGCACGACGCGCACCTGGCGCTGATGGCGATGGCACACCGGCACGGCGATCCGGTCGTCGCGTCGATCTTCGTCAACCGGCTGCAGTTCGGCCCGAACGAGGACTTCGACAAGTATCCGCGCACGCTGGCCGAGGACATCGACAAGCTGCAGCGGCAGAACAAGGTGTACGTGCTGTTCGCGCCGAACGAGTCCGAGATGTACCCGGAGCCGCAGGAGTTCCGCGTCTCGCCGCCGCACGACCTCGGCGACATCCTCGAAGGCGAGTTCCGCCCGGGTTTCTTCGTCGGCGTCACCACCGTCGTGCTGAAACTGTTTTCGTGCGTGCAGCCGCGTGTGGCGGTGTTCGGCAAGAAGGACTATCAGCAGTTGATGATCGTCCGCCGGATGTGCCGGCAGTTCGCGCTGCCGACCGAGATCATCCCGCACGAGACCGTTCGCGACACCGACGGCCTGGCGCTGTCGTCGCGCAACCGCTATCTGTCGGAGACCGAGCGGCGCGAGGCGCCGCGGCTGTACCGCGTGCTGAACGCGGTGCGCGACCGCCTGCGCGCAGGCGCGATCGACGTCGCCGCGCTCGAGCGCGACGCGCAGGGCGAGCTGGCCGATGCCGGGTGGAAGGTCGACTACGTGTCGGTGCGCCGCCAGCGCGACCTGAACGTGCCGGCGCGCGACGAGATCGCCGGCGGCGAGCCGCTGGTCGTGCTGGCCGCCGCCAGGCTCGGCGCGACCCGCCTGATCGACAACCTCGAGATCTGATCGCGTCCGGCCGTCGCGCCGAAGCGTCCTGCGCGTCCGTGTCCTCCCGAACCGCGGCATCCGCAGCGTCCGGCGCGGCGCACACCGGCACGGTCTGAGCGCGCGTCCGTGAACACTCCGATCGCGACGAGTCGCGACGACGAGGCCGAACGCCGCCCCGCGGCGGGGTTGCTGCTCGCCACGCTCGGCATCGTCTACGGCGACATCGGAACGAGCCCGCTGTACGCGTTGCGCGAAAGCCTGACCGGCGAGCACGGCGCCGGCATCGACCCCGCGAGCATCTACGGCGTGCTGTC
>JBKBSH010000279.1:0-3768 GCA_046291795.1 Burkholderiaceae bacterium
GCACGGATGTTCCCGCGATCCTCTGGCGCAGGGCGTTGACCCGTTCGAGCGACAGATCGATCGGCTTCTCGCACAGGACCGCCTTCCCGGCCCGAACGCCCCGCTCGATGAATTCGACATGCGTCGGCGTCGATGTCGGCGCCGGGCTCCTCGTCGGCGAGCCGTGCGGCCACCACCGGCGTCAGGTCGATATAGATCTCGTCGATGCCGCGATCCTCGACGACCGGCGCGATCGTGCGCACGGCCGCCTTGAACAGCCGCGAGTACTTGCGATACTCGTCGAAGTCGACGGGAAGCAGGATCGCGTCGGGTGCGAGCTGCGCCGCCTTCATCAATCCCATCGCGGAGTTGACGCCGAAGGCGCGCGCCTCGTACGTCGCGGTCGTCGCCACACCGCGGCCCGCGTAGTCGCGCAGCCGCGCAAAGCGCCGGCGCCGCTCGCCGGTTCCGGGATCGGTTTCCCAAACCGGCCGATGGCGCGGTCCGCCGCCGATCACCACCGGCAGACCGCGCAGCTCCGGATACCGCAACAGCTCGACCGACGCGTAGAACGCGTCCATGTCCAGATGCGCGATCACGCGGGGGACGTCGGTCATGCGGGCGCGAGTGCGGAGCGGCGCCAGTCTACGGCGCGCGCCCGGATTCGATCCGCGATCGACCGGCCGCCGATCCGGGTCGGCACGGACGACGCGTGTCGCCGCAAGGGCCGTAGTCTTCGGCGGCCGGCGCCAAGTCTTGAGGGCGTCGCGCATCCCGCGCATGCGTCGAAAAGCGCGAATCCGGCGGCGCGTCTGCGCGAAACGCAGCCGCTCCGGTGGGTACACAGTGCGCAGTCGAAACGCGCGCGCGACCGCTTCGCCGGTGCACCACCGGCAGCAAGCGTCGTCCATGCCCCGCCGCGATGAAAAGGAGTCGCGTTCGATGAACTTCTCGCTGATCTACTCGAAAACCGCCAAGGGCGCGGCCGAAATCGCGGCCCGCAGCGGCGCGCTGACGCCCGCGATGCGCCGCGTGCTGATCATGGTCGACGGCCGACGCACTGCGGCCGAACTCGAACTCGTCGCGCGCGACGGCGAGTTCGAGAGCATCATCGCCGCACTGCTCGAAAAGGGCATGATCGAGCAGACCGGCACGGTCGAGGCCGACATCCCGGACTGGGTCGACGACGACGAAGAGGCGACCGTCGTGATGGAGTCGCCGGGCGGCCCCGACGCGATTCCCGCGCTGCGCGCCCCGGCGCAACCCGCCGCAGCGCCGGCGCCCGCCGAGCCGAAACCGCCGACGCTCGAGGAGCGCAAGCGCATGGCGGTACGCGCGCTGTACGACCGCCTGGGACCCTACGGCGAAGAGCCCGCCGCCCGCATCCAGGAATGCAAGACCCTCGAAGAGCTGGGCGAAAGACTCAAGCACGCGTGTCGCCGCATCGCGCTGTTCCGCGGCGAACAGGCCGCGCGCGAGTACATGGTTGCGATCGGCCAGGTCTGACGGGCGTCCCGTCTCGACGCGCAGCGAAATCGCTCCACGCGCGAACCGCGCGGAAATGCCTGGCACGCGTCGCGTGCGGGGGCTTTCTCCGCCGCCTCGCTTTCGCGAGAATGCATTTCTTTGGCTTCCGCTTCGCAAGGAACGACGATGCTTCGACGGCTGTTCGCGCTCGCCCTGCTCGGCTTCACCGTTGTCTCCGCGCAGACTCCGCACACGCACGAGCACCGCTTCTCCGGCGCCGAACGCTGGGCGAGCGTGTTCGACGACCCGGCGCGCGACCGCTGGCAGAAGCCCGACGAAGTCATCGCGGCACTGGCGCTCGCGCCGGACGCGACCGTCGCCGACAGGCGCCGGCACCGGTTACTTCGCGGTGCGCCTGGCGCGCGCGGTGCCGAAGGGCCGTGTGTTCGCGGTCGACATCGAGCCCGACATGGTCCGCTACCTCCTCGAGCGCGCGAAGCGCGAGGGCGTGCCCAACCTGCGGCCGGTGCTCGGCAAGCCCGACGATCCGCAGCTGCCCGAGCCGGTCGATCGCGTGCTGATCGTCGACACGTACCACCATATCGGCAATCGCGTCGCCTACTTCGAGCGTCTGCGCGCGCGGCTCGCGCCCGGCGGCGCGGTCGCGATCGTCGACTTCACGCTCGACTCGCCCGTGGGTCCGCCGCGCAGCGCGCGCATCGCCGCCGACGCCGTCCGCGCCGAGATGCAGCGCGCCGGCTACGCGCTCGCCGCGCAGCACGACTTCCTGCCGCACCAGTACTTCCTCGTGTTCCGCCCGCGCTAGCGACAGCGTGCGCCGGCTCGCGACCGCCCTCTAAAAGGGGCGCAGGGGGATTGCTCCGTCGAGCCCGACCGCGACGCGCCCGCTTGCTGAGAAACGAAGATCCCCTTCGGTCCCCCTTTGCGACAGGGGGCGACGACTTCCCGCGCGATCGTTCGGCGTGATCGGTGCGGCAGATTCCATAGTCCGCAGCGCGCGCGGTCCCTATCGTCGGGCTTGCGTCGGCGCTCGCATTGCGCGGGCGACACGACCAACGGAGACCGCAAGCACCATGCCGCGCGACGGACTGCCGCAAGCCGCACAAGTTGCCGACGACCTGGCCGGATGTCTTCCGCGCGGCTATCGGCTCAACGAATTCGTCATCGACCGCGTGATCGCCGAAGGCGGCTTCGGCGTCGTCTACTCTGCGCTCGACCTGCGGCTGAAGCGCCGCGTCGCGATCAAGGAGTACATGCCATCGCTGCTCGCGCGCCGCGCGGGCGACTTCTCTGTGCAGCCGCGCTCGTCGGTGCGGCACCAGGACGCCTTCGCGGTCGGACTGAAGAGCTTCATCAACGAGGCGCGGCTGCTGGCGCAGTTCGACCATCCTTCGCTCGTGCGCGTGCATCAGTTCTGGGAGGACAAGGGCACCGGCTTCATCGTGATGCCGCTGTACGAGGGGCCCACGCTCAAGCAGTGGCTCGCGGCGAACCCGCCGCCCGACGAGACGTGGCTGCGCGCTTTCCTCGACCGCATGCTCGACGCGCTCGCACTGCTGCACGCGGCCGACTGCCTGCATCGCGACGTGGCACCCGACAACATCCTCGTGCTGAAGGACGGCGCGCCGCTGCTGCTGGACTTCGGCGCCGCGCGGCGCGTGCTCGACGAGCTGACGCAGTCGCTGACGGTGATCGTCAAGCCCGGCTACGCGCCGATCGAGCAGTACGCCGACGTCTCCGGCCTGAAGCAGGGGCCGTGGACCGATCTGTATGCGCTGTGCGCGACCGCGCATGCGATCATCCGGCGGCAGCCGCCGCCGCCCGCGGTCGCGCGCACCGTGCACGACGAGATGACGCCGCTGTCGGAGGCCGCGTTCGGCCGCTACTCGCATGCGCTGCTCGCCGCGCTCGACGCGGGGCTCGCGGTGCGGCCCGAGCACCGCCCGCCTTCCGTCGAGGTGCTGCGCGCACTGATCGCTGCGGGCGATCAGGACGACGCGGAGCGCACCGTGCTGCTGTCGCCTGCCCCTGCGGCAACGACGCAAGACGCCGCCGCAGAGAAGGCGCGCACGACGCCCGCGCCCATCGAGTCGGGCACGGTCGCGGCGGTGGCGAGCGTTCCGGTCCAGGCAGAACCCGCCTCGCAAGCGCGGCCGGCCGGCGCACCGACGCAGGCGGCCTCACTGCCCGCCGCCTTCAAGCGACGCAGCCGCGTCTTCGAGCTGCTGTTCGAGCGGCCGCTCGCCGCGCGCGACGCGGCGCTCGCGATCGCCGCGGCGTTGATCGGCGTCGGCGCGATCG
>JBKBSH010000280.1:0-3748 GCA_046291795.1 Burkholderiaceae bacterium
CGTCGCGCGCTGCTCGACTCGCCGTCGATCGACCTGCTCGAGATCGCTTACCAGCGCGTCGGCGAATGGGAGGGGCCGGCCGCAGCCGAGAACCTGCTGCGCGACGAGCTCAGGCGCCACCCTTCGCTGCTCGGATTCGAGAAGCTGCTGGCGCTGCGCAGCGCGCAGGTCAGAGGCGATCCCGAACTCGATCTGCTGCGCTCGCTGATCCACGCGCAGACGCGCAAGCTGGCGCGCTACCGCTGCAGCAAGTGCGGCTTCCGCGCGCGCGAGTTCCACTGGCAATGCCCGGGCTGCACGAGCTGGGACAGCTATCCGCCGCGGCGTATCGAAGAGCTGGACACGGCATGAGACTCGAACTTGGACGCACGGACGCGGGGTCGCGACACGCGCACGACGCGGTCGCGGCGCAGCCGCGACGCGGTTGGCGGTCGATGGTCGTCGGGTTCGCCTGTCTGCTGCCGCTCGCCGCGGCTGCACTGGAGATCAACACCGCGACGCGCGCGGAGCTGGAGCAGTTGAACGGCGTCGGCGTGGCGATGGCCGAGCGCGTGCTCGTCGAGCGCGCGAAGGCGCCGTTTCGCGACTGGGACGACCTGCAGCGTCGCGTCAAGGGAATGGCCGGCACGCGCATCGAGCGGTTGCAGGGCCAGGGCGTGACGGTCAATGGCGTCCCTGGTTCGCGCGTCGCGCGCGATGACAAACTCAAACGTCGAGCACACGAATGACGTACGCAACGATCGAGTCGACCATCGGCAATACGCCGCTGGTGCGATTGCAGCGGATTCCCGGCACCGACAACCAGCGACGCGGCAACGTGATCCTCGGCAAGCTCGAGGGAAACAATCCGGGCGGCTCGGTCAAGGACCGTCCCGCGTATTCGATGATCAGGCGCGCCGAGGAGCGCGGCGAGATCAAGCCCGGAGACCGGCTGATCGAGGCGACCAGCGGGAACACCGGCATCGCGCTCGCGATGATCGCCGCGATCAAGGGTTACCGGATGACGCTCGTCATGCCGGACAACCTGTCGGCCGAGCGGCGCGCCAGCATGACCGCGTACGGTGCCGAGCTGATCCTGACACCGGCGCAAGGCGACGGCAAGGCCGTCGGGATGGAGTACGCGCGCGACGTGGCCATGGCGATGCAGGCCCGTGGCGAGGGCAGGGTGCTCGACCAGTTCGCCAATGCCGACAACCCGCGCGCGCACTTCGAGACGACCGGCCCGGAAATCTGGCGCGACACGGGCGGGCGCGTCACGCACTTCGTCAGCAGCATGGGCACGACCGGGACGATCGTGGGGGTGAGCCGCTACCTGAAGGAGAAGAACCCGGCGATCGCGATCGTCGGTGCGCAGCCGGCCGAAGGCTCGCAGATCCCGGGCATCCGCAAGTGGCCCGAGGCGTACCTGCCGAAGATCTACGACCCGTCGCGCGTGGATCGGCTCGAGTACGTGTCGCAGGCCGAAGCCGAAGCGATGGCGCGCCGGCTGGCGGCCGAAGAGGGCATCTTCGCCGGAATTTCCTCGGGCGGTGCGTGCGCGATCGCGCTGCGCATCGCCGCCGAGGTCGAGAACGCGACGATCGTCTTCATCGTCTGCGATCGCGGCGATCGGTATCTGTCGACCGGCGTGTTTGCGACATAGCCGAACGCAACGCTCAGGCCGTCCCGCGCTTGGTTTCGAAAGCGATCCCGACCTTCTTCAGCAGATCGAACGGCAGCTCGCCGCCGGCGCAGACGATCACCGCGTCGTTGCCCAGCCGCAGTTCGCGGTCTTCGTGCACGAGCGTCACGTCCGTCGGTGAAATGCTCCTGACGGTCGATTTCAGCAGCACGTTGACACGGCGCTTGTCCTGCCGCTCGGCCAGGCGCGTGCGATTGGCCGGCTTGACGCGCGAGAACGCCTCCGAACGGTACGACAGCGTGACCTCGCAGCCCGGCTCATCCGCGAGCGCGATCGCGGCTTCGAGCGCGGCGTCGCCGCCGCCGACGACCAGCACCTTTTGCCCGCGGTACTGCTCCGGGTCGATCAGCCGATAGACGACTTTCGGTAACTCCTCGCCGGGAACGCCGAGCTTGCGCGGCGTGCCGCGTCGGCCGATCGCCAGCAGCACCGCGCCGGTGCGATAGCTCGCGCGCGTCGTCCGCACGACGAACCCGCCGCCTTCGCGCTCGATGCTCTCCATTTTTTCGCCGAAGCGGATCTTCAGGCCCGCGCGGCGGGCGATGTCCTCGAACTTCGCGAGCAGCGCTTCCTTGGAGATCTCGGGGCCCATTTTGACGCGGCCGACCACGGGCAGCTTGACCGGCGCGGTCATCGTGATCTTGTTGCGCGGATAGTGGTAGACGGTGCCGCCGAGCGACTGCTCCTGCTCGACGATCGCGTACTTGAGCTTGTGGGCGATCGCGCCCAAACCTGCCGCGATGCCTGCCGGTCCCGCACCGACGATCACGACGTCGTAGTCGGCGCCGCGCCGCCCGGCGCTACGGATCGATTCGATCGCCTGCCGGCCCTGTTCGGCCGCCTTGCGGACGAGCCCCATGCCCCCCAGTTCGCCTGCGATGTAGATGCCCGGCACGTTCGACTCGAAGTTCGGCTTGACCTCGGGGATGTCGACGCCGCGCTTCTCGGTACCGAAGACGAGCGTGATCGCTTCGGTCGGGCACGCGGATGCGCACGCGCCGTGGCCGATGCACGCGGCGGCATTGACCAGCACGGCTTTGCCTCTGACGATGCCCAGCGCCTGCTCTGGGCACGAGCGCACGCACACGCCGCTCGCCAGGCAACGGTCGGGATCGACGACCGGGTGCAGCGAAGCCGGCTCGTTCAGTCCGGCCTTGACCGACTCTTCGAGCTGTCTCGCGTGCTCGGCTTGCCGCCGCGCACGCGAGCGCACGTACCACGCGACGATCAGCGCGAACGGTAATCCGTACAGCAGAAGCAGCGTCGTCAGGGACAGTTCCATCCGGTGCAGATACGGGAGACCTTCGATGCAGCGCGCACCGGCGGCTTCGACCTTTTGGCACCCGATTGATACCACGAGCGCGAATCGGCGGAGCCGCGAAAACGTTCACGCGCGGTGCGCGTCTCATCCTTGCTTAGCGCGGACGTGTGATGGAGGAGTAGGGAACGTCCTACTGCACGAATGGGTGCAGGTTCGTCCGTTCGTCCGACTGTAGAACGCCGCACGTTCGGCGAAACTTCGCATATCTCACGCGAGCATCGCGCCGAGGGTCGGTTGCGCGCGGCGGAACGGGTTTGCAACCGCGTCGCCGCGCTTCGTCCGCTCTCCGGCAGACCGAACAGCCAATGCGATCAGGGAGTTCAATGTACGGACAGGGGGCGCGCGTCGGCGGCGCTGCCGTCGCTTTGCCGCGGCCGTCGGTGCCAAGGGTCGCGCCGCGCCGGCCGACGGCCATCCGATGGCTCGTGCTAGGCATCGCCGTCTTCATCGGCCTCGGCTGGCTGGCCAGTCGCGCTTTCGGGCTGACGGCATCGTCGCCGCTCGCCTACTGGCTCGGCGTGGCCGGCGGCAGTGCGATGTTGGTGACCTTTCTCTACCCGCTGCGCAAGCGCATCCCGCTGATGCGGCACTGGGGCGCAGCCAAGTACTGGTTCGTCGTCCACATGGTGTGCGGCATCGGTGGACCGCTGGTGGTGATCGTGCACACCGGCTATCACGTCGGGTCGGTCAATGCCGCGATCGCGTTGACCTCGATGCTGCTGGTCGCGGCCAGCGGCATCGTCGGC
>JBKBSH010000281.1:0-3720 GCA_046291795.1 Burkholderiaceae bacterium
CGGCGGTCGACGACCCATGCACGGCCCCGACGCGCCATCTCCCTGGGTACAGCGCTTTGCGCCGCTCGTCGCGCGCGGCGCCAGCGTGCTCGACCTGGCTTGCGGCGGCGGCAGACACGCGAGACTGTTCGCGCGGCGCGGCTGCATCGTCGATGCGGTCGACCGCGATGCCGCGTGCGGCGAAGCGCTCGCGGGCGAGCCGAACGTTCGCTTTCTCGCCGCCGACCTCGAAGGCGGGCCGTGGCCGTACGCCGAGCGGCGGTTCGACGCGATCGTCGTCGCCAACTACCTGCACCGTCCGCTGTTTGCACGGCTCGCCGCTTCGCTCGCCGAAGGCGGCGTGCTGATCTACGAGACCTTCGCTGCCGGCAACGAGCGTTACGGCCGCCCCTCGAACCCGGACTTTCTACTGCGGCCGCGCGAACTGCTCGACGCTTTCGGTGTACTGCTGCACGTGCTCGCGTTCGAGGATGGTGTGGTCGGCGCGCCGCGGCCCGCGCGAATCCAGCGGCTGTGTGCGGTGCGCGCCTCGCCCGACGCGCACGAACGCCTGCGGCTCGACGCCGCGTGGTGACCGCATGGCCCGGATGTAGAATCGCCGCCTTCGTTCGGCTCGGCCGACGCACTCACCCGTTCATCGCGCGCACATGATCACCGGCAGCCTGGTCGCCATCGTCAGTCCGATGCACGAAGACGGTTCGCTCGACTTCGACGCGTACCGCAGGTTGATCGAGTGGCACATCGCGGAGGGAACGAACGGCATCGTCGCGGTCGGGACGACCGGCGAGTCGCCGACCGTCGATCACGACGAGCACTGCGAGCTGATCCGCGTCGCGGTCGAAACGGCGCGCAAGCGCGTTCCGGTCATCGCCGGCACGGGCGGCAACTCGACCGCCGAGGCGATCGACCTGACCAACTGCGCGAAGAAAGCGGGCGCGGACGCGACGCTGCAGGTCGTGCCGTACTACAACAAGCCGACGCAGGAAGGCCTGTACCGGCACTTCCGCAAGGTCGTCGAAACCTGCGGCCTTCCGGTGATCCTGTACAACGTGCCGGGCCGCACCGTCGCCGATCTGGCCAACGACACGACGCTGCGGCTGGCGCAGGTGCCGGGCATCGTCGGCATCAAGGATGCGACCGGCGATCTGGCGCGTGCCGCGGATCTGCTCAGGCGCGCGCCCAAGGACTTCGCCGTCTACAGCGGCAACGACGACTCGGCGCTCGCGCTGATGCTGTTGGGCGGCCACGGCGTGATCTCGGTGACCGCCAACGTCGCGCCGAAGCCGATGAGCGAACTCGCGCGGGCCGCGCTCGCGGGCGATCTGGCGCGAGCCAGAGACATCAACAACCGGCTTCTGCCGCTGCACATGAAGCTGTTCGTCGAACCGAACCCGATCCCGGTCAAATGGGCGCTCGCGCGGATGGGGCGCATCGGCAAGGGCATCCGGCTGCCGCTGGTGCCGCTCGCCGAGGCGAACGAACCCGTCGTCGAAACCGCGCTCAAAGAAGCCGGTCTGCTGTAACCGGCGCCGAGGAGATACCTGGTGATGCAAGGCATGCTTCGCGTGCGTTCTTGGGCTCTGTCTGCCGTGGCCGTCGCCGCGGTGCTCGCCGCGGGCTGCAGCTCGATCGGACTGACCACCGACCGCATCGACTACAAGTCGGTCCAGCCGGTCAAGCCGCTCGACGTTCCGCCGGATCTGTCGCAGCTTCCGCGCAGCGACCGCTATGCGGTTCCCGATCGGCCGGGCGTGGCGAGCGCAGCGTCGGCCGCCGCGCCCGCTGCCGCGCCGGTCGCGGTCGGCGGCGCGGCCGTCGTGCCGGCGCTTCCGAACGCCCGTATCGAACGCGCGGGCAGCCAGCGCTGGCTCGCCGTCGACGTTGCACCCGAGGCCGCGTACGCGGTGGTCAAGGAGTTCTGGCCGAGCGTCGGGCTGGCGATCGAGCGCGAGGATCCTGCCGCCGGCATCATCGAGACCGCGTGGGCGGAGAACCGCGCGAAGCTGCCGCAGGACATCATCCGCCGCACGATCGGGCGCGTGTTCGACAACCTTTATTCGACCGGCGAGCAGGACAAGTACCGCACGCGCATCGAGCGCACGGCAAAGAACACGTCCGAGATCTACATCAGCCATCGCGGCATGATCGAGGTGTACACGTCGCAGGCGCAGGACTCGACCCGGTGGCAGCCGCGCCCCCCGGATCCGGAGATGGAAGCGGAGATGCTGCAGCGGCTCGCACTGCGCTTCGCGCCGCGCGCAGTGCAGACCGCCGCGGTGCCCGCCGTGAGCGCCGCCTCAGCGCCGCAGGTCGCGCGGCTGGTCAAGGGACCCGACGGGCGCAACGAGCGCGTCGACGTCGACGAGCCGTTCGACCGCGCATGGCGGCGCATCGGACTCGCGCTGGACCGCGGCGGCTTCACCGTCGAGGACCGCGACCGCGCCAAAGGCACGTATTTCGTCCGCTACCTGGATCCGGAATACGAAGCGAAGCAGCGCGACAAACAGGGCTTCTTCTCGAAGCTGTTCGGGCGCGAGCCGAAGATCGAGGCTCAGCAGTTCCGCGTCCAGGTCGCCGCCGCCGGCGATGCGACCCGGGTCACGGTACTCGACAAGGACGGAAAGCCGGCCACGGGCGCGACGGCCGACAAGATCCTCGCGCAGATCGACGAACAGCTCCGGTAGCCCGGCCGATGCTGCGCTTCTGCTGCCTCGGCTCCGGCAGCGAGGGCAACGCGCTCGTCGTCGAGTCGCGTGACGGCCTGTTCGTCACGCGCGTGCTCGTCGACAACGGCTTCAAGCCGAAGCAGCTCGCAGCGCGGCTCGCGCGCGCGGGGCTTGCGCTCGACGACCTCGACGCGGTTTTCGTCACGCACGAGCATTCGGATCACGCCGACGGCGTGGCCGCGCTGCTCGAACGTCGCAGCATCCCGCTGTTCGCCACGCGCGGCACCGCCATCGCGGCGCGGCTCGATGGCGCCTGCGCCGATCTGCGCCTGCTTCGCGCCGGTGTCGCAGTCGAACTCGGCGGCTTGCGCGTCGAACCGTTCGCCGTTGCGCACGACGCGGGCGAGCCGGTGCAGTTCGTCTTCGACGACGGCGCGCGCAGGTTCGGTCTGCTCACCGACATCGGCACGCCGACCGCGGCGGTCGAGGCCGCGCTCGCCCGGCTCGACTATCCGCCGTTTCTCAAGGCGCGAATCGGCGGCGACCGCGGGCATCTGTCCAACGCGCAGGCGGCGGCGCTGCTGGCGCGCATCGACCGCGGTCGCCTGCGGTGCGTCGTCGCCGCGCATCTGAGCCGCAAGAACAATTCGCCGGCACTGGCGCAGGCCGCTCTCGCGGCGGTCCTGGACTGCGCGCCGGCCGACGTGCGGGTCGCGCGGCAGGTCGACGGGCTCGACTGGGTGACGGTCTAGACCGCGCGGCGCTCCGAAGTGTCGACGGCACCGCGGCACCCGGATGCAAAAAGGGCCGGCATCGCGCCGGCCCTTTTTGCGGTGGCAGAAGCAAGCGGATTACTTCTTGGCTTCTTCTTTCTTGGCCTCGGCGGGTGCGGGTGCAGCGGCAGGAGCCGGTGCCTCGCCGGGTTTGGCCGCATCCGTCGGGGCTGGCGCCGGAGCGGGTGTCGGCGCGGGCGCGGGAGCCGGGGCGGGTGCGGGAGCAGGGGCAGGAGCAGGAGCCGGAGCGGGCGCTTGTTTGCCGCAAGCGGTGAGCGCGG
>JBKBSH010000282.1:0-285 GCA_046291795.1 Burkholderiaceae bacterium
CGGTGATGAAGAACGACCCCGCGCTCGGCGGCTGGGCCGGGCGCGAGGTCGCGGTCAAGGTGCTGCGGCCGGGCATGCTGTCGGCGATCGAAAGGGACCTTGCGCTGATGGACGTCGGCGCGGGTCTGGTCGAGAGGCTCTGGCGCGACGGCAGGCGGCTGCGCCCGCGCGAGGTCGTCGCCGAGTTCGACCGGCTCCTGCACGACGAGTTGGACCTGATGCGCGAGGCGGCCAACGCGTCGCAGCTGCGCCGCAACTTTGCCGATTCGAGGCTGCTGCGCGTGC
>JBKBSH010000282.1:295-3710 GCA_046291795.1 Burkholderiaceae bacterium
GACGGCTGCCGCTCCAACGTGCTCGTGATGGAGCGCATGCACGGCATTCCCGTGAGCCAGGTCGAGCGTCTGCGCGCCGCCGGCATCGACATCAAGAAGTTGTCGCGCGACGCGGTCGAGATCTTTTTCACGCAGGCGCTGCGCGACGGCTTTTTCCATGCCGACATGCACCCGGGCAACATCTACGTCGGCGACTCGGGCGAGGACTTCGGCCGCTGGATCGCGCTCGATTTCGGCATCGTCGGCACGCTGTCCGACAGCGACAAGAATTACCTCGCGCAGAACTTCCTCGCGTTCTTCCGGCGGGACTACAAACGCGTGGCCGAGCTTCACGTCGAAAGCGGATGGGCGCCCGCAGCGACGCGCGTCGACGAGCTGGAAAGCGCGATCCGCGCGGTGTGCGAGCCGATCTTCGACCGGCCGCTGAAGGACATCTCGTTCGCGCAGGTCCTGCTGCGGCTGTTCGAGACCTCGCGCCGGTTCAACGTCGAGGTGCAGCCGCAGCTCGTGCTGCTGCAGAAGACGCTGCTGCAGATCGAAGGGCTGGGCCGCCAGCTCGACCCGGAGCTGGATCTGTGGAAGACCGCCAAGCCGATCCTCGAGCGCTGGATGCAGGCGCAGATGGGCTGGCAGGGGCTCGAGGACAAGCTCAGGCGCGAGGCGGGGCAGTGGTCTCAGCTTCTGCCGCAGCTTCCGCGGCTGCTGCACCAGGCGCTGACCGACACCGGGCGCGACGAGCGTCTGCTCGCCGAAATGCGCCGGCTGCGGCAGGAGACGCAGCGCCGCAACCGGCTGCTGCTCGTCGGCGTGACCTGCCTCGGCGCGATCGCGGTCATGCTCGCATGGGTGTTCATCGGGATGCCGTTGCCGGGGCGGTAGGCCGAGCGCGACCATTGGTCGGTCGTGGGTCTTGACGATCGATCCGGCGCGCTCGACCATTCCCTGCAACACGAACACGGGTCGGGATGACTGATGAAGACGGTGCAACGGTTTGCGCGAGTGTCTGCCGCCGCTTCGGTTTTTATCGCGCTTGCGGCTTGCGGTGGGGGAGGGGGCGGTGCGCCCGCGCCCGCGCCCGCGCCCCCACCCGTGCCTGCGCCGCCCCCACCGCCCCCGCCACCGCCACCGCCACCGCCGCCGCCCCCGCAGGTCTGCGGACCGGGCGGCGCGCCGTTTTCGACCTACGCGGACGCCTCCGTCGCGGTGGGCAAGGCGGCCGGCGCCATCGTTGCCGGATGCGCCGGCGCGTTGTCCGACGTGCGGTGGACCCAGATCGGCGGGCCGCCGGTCGCGCTGCTGTCGGACCGCACTCAGACGATCAGCTTCGAGCCGCCCGCGGCGGGCACCTACACGTTTCGTGTCCAATTCACGGACTCCAGTGGCGCCGCGCAATCGGCGACGGTCGATGTGAACGCGGTCGCCTCAAGCCGGCCGGGCGGTGTGGTGCTGCGCGTGGACCATTCCGTTCGCAAGGGCGGCAAGGTTTCGCTGCGCGCGTGGCCGCCGCTTGCCGCTGGCGAGACTCAGACGTGGGAGCAGATCGCCGGGCCGCCCGTGGTGCTCGACACCACCGACCCGAACCGCGTGCTGTTCATCGCGCCGGACGTGAGCGTCGACACCTTGCTGGGTTTCCGGGTCACGCGCCGCACGGCAGCCGGCGAGACCGACGGCGATGATGCGCTGGTGCTGGTCGAAAACTACGCGCAGGCGCCGGACGACAGCGTCCCCCACGTCTTCAGCGGGGCGCACGTCTCGCGCGTGTACCCGTACAAGGCGACGAGCCCGTTCGCGGCCGATCTGGTCCGCTGCACGTTCGACGCTGCGCTGCGCTGGACCGGCCCGGGCAAGAACACGTGCACGCTCGCCACATTGCCCTTCCTGCACCAGACCACGGGCGGTGCGGAGCCTTCGGTCGCGCAGATCATGGACCGCGTTGTCGTGTCGCACGACTGGATGGGCGCGGTATTCGAGCAGTTCATCGCCGGCGCCGACAAGGCCGACATCCGCCGCCTGCTCAACGGCGTGACCGCGATCGTGATCGGCGCGCAGGTGCGGCCGTCGTTTTACTACGCGCTGACCGGCGCGATCTATCTGGACGCCGACAACTTCTGGCTCACGCCCGAGCAGCGCGACGTGATCAGCGAGGCGCCCGACTTCCGCTCCGGCTTCGACCGCGATCTCGCCTACTCCGGCGTGTGGCGCTACACGCTGGCCAACAACAACATCTTCCTGCCCTGGCCGGCGAGTTCGCGTCTGTCGCGCAGCGTCGACTACCTGCTGTACGAGGCGGGCTGGCTGATGTACCACGAGCTGGCGCACGCGGGCGACTTCCTGCCGCCCGCCACACGCGGCGCGCTGAACGACGCCGCGACGGTGTGGGACAACCTCGGGCCGCGTGTCACGAACGCGCAGCTGCCGTCCGACGAGCTGGCGCGCCAGTATCCGCTGCAGTCGGCCGAGATGCGCTCGCTCGCGCAGGTCAAGTTCCTGGGCGCGCCGGCCACGCCGACGCAGCGCGCGTATACGCCGCAGCAGGTCGCGGGTTTCTTCGCGCCCGACCGCGCCACCGACGAATACAACTACTCGACCACGCGCGAGGACATGGCGATGCTGTTCGAGGAGTTCATGATGTTCCACAACCACGGAATCCGGCGCGACGTGGCGATCACCGACAAGATCGGACCGACGACGACCGGCGACACGTTGATCGTGCGCTGGGGCCAGCGCGGGCGCGTCGCAGAGACGGCGGTCCGCCCGCGCGTGAAGCTCGCTGTGGCCGACCTCGCGCCGTGGATCGATGCGAACGCCGTCGACGCTTTCCCTGCACCGCTCGCGATGCGCGCGGGCGAGAGCTGGAACGCCAACCTCGTGCTGCCGGCGCCGCCGGGCGGCGTCGGGCCGGCGTCCGTCCGCGCGCCCACGTCGAAGGCCGAGGACGCGTATCTGCTCGAGCGCGCGCAGCGGCGCGGCCGCGGCGGGATTCCGCGGCTGCCGGGCGAGCGATGACCGAATTCCGAACCCGCGATCCTGCGCAGGCGGCGTTCTGGGACGAGCGCTTCGCGGCGAACTACACGCCGTGGGACCAGGGCGCGGTTCCGCCCGCGCTCGTTCGCTGGCTTGCGCAGGCGCCGCTCGCCGCAGGTGCGCGCGTGCTGATTCCGGGCTGCGGCAGCGCTTACGAGGCTGCGTCTCTCGACGCCGCCGGCTTCGACGTGCCATCGATCGACGTCGCCGGGCCGACTTCTTCGCTTTCGCCGCCGCTCGGTTCGACGCGATCTACGAGCGCGCCTTCCTGTGCGCGCTGCCGCCACGCCTGTGGGCGGCGTGCGCCCCCCCCAGCGCGGGGGTTGTGTATGCGGGGGGGGCCGCGGGGGGGGCCCGTTTTTATAGAAGACGCGGCCCCCCCCCCCCCCCC
>JBKBSH010000283.1:0-3706 GCA_046291795.1 Burkholderiaceae bacterium
CGCCTGCCGCGCGGGGTTCTGCCCCGATCCGGCCGTCAGAACCTGGCCCAGGATCACCTCGTCGATCTGCTCGGGCTTGAGCCGGGCGCGCTTGAGCAACTCGCCGATCACGGTCGCCCCCAGTTCCGGCGCCGGCGTCTTCGCCAGCGTTCCGCCGAACTTTCCGATCGCCGTCCGTGCTGCGGCAACGATCACTGCCTGTGTCATGTCGTCACTCCTAGGCTTTCTCTTTCACGTAACTGCCCGGCGCCGGTTCGATCACCGTGTACTTCGCGTTGCCGTAGGTTTTCGGCGCGGGTCTGCGCGCGCCGCCGAGGGCAGCGAGCCACTTCGACCAGTCGGTCCACCAGCTTCCGGGATGTTCGGTCGCGCCGTGCAGCCACGCTTCCGAGTCCGCAGGCAAAGGTCCCGGCTTCCCGGTCCAGTAGCTGCGCTTGTTCTTCGACGGCGGGTTGATCGTTCCGGCGATGTGCCCGCTCGCGCCGAGCACGAACTTCACGCCGTCCGGTTTGTCGCCCGGCAGCAGCCGTGCGGATGCGTACGCCGCCTTCCACGGAACGATGTGGTCCTCGCGCGCGGCAAACACGTAGGCTGGCACCCGAATGCGGTTCAGGTCGACCGGCACGCCGCAGCACTTGACCTTGTTCGGCACGCGCAGGTTGTTCTCGAGGTAGGTGTTGCGCAGATACCAGGTGTACATCGGCCCCGGCAGGTTCGTGCTGTCGCCGTTCCAGTACAGCAGGTCGAACGCGGGCGGCTGCTTGCCCTCGAGGTAGTTGTTGACCACGTAGTTCCAAACGAGGTCGTTGGCCCGCAGGCTGTTGAACGTGTTCGCGAGGTCGCGCCCGGGCATGATCCCGCCCTTGCCGATCTGCTGCTCGCGCATCCGCACGTGCGCTTCGTCGATGAAGATGTCGAGGACTCCGGCGTCCTCGAAGTCGAGCAGCGCGGTCAGCATCGTCAGGCTGGCGACCGGATCCTCGCCGCGCGCGTACATCACCGCCAGCGCGCACGCGACGATCGTTCCGCCGACGCAGAAGCCGAGCGCATTGACCTTCTTGGACCCCGTGATCTCCTGCGCGACGTGGATCGCCGCGATCGGCCCTTTCTCGAGATAGTCGTCCCAGGTCATGAACCGCTCTGGCGCGTGCGGGTTCTTCCACGACACGACGAACACCGTGTGTCCCTGCTCGACCGCGTACCGGATGAACGAGTTTTCGGGCTGCAGATCGAGGATGTAGTACTTGTTGATGCACGGCGGGATCATCACGTACGGCCGCTCGTAGACCTTGGCGGTCAGCGGCTTGTACTGGATCAGCTGCATCAGTTCGTTCTGGTAGATCACCGCGCCTTCGGTGGTCGCGACGTTCTTGCCGACCTCGAACGCGCTTTCGTCGGTCTGCGTGATCCTGCCTTTCTGCAGGTCGCCGAGCAGGTTCTTCAGCCCCTGCCTCAGGCTTTCGCCGCCGGTTTCGATCAACCGCTTCTGCGCTTCCGGATTGAGCGCGAGAAAGTTCGACGGCGAAGCCGCGTCGACGAACTGCGACACCGCGAAGCGGATGCGCTTCTTGGTCTTCCTGTCGGCTTCGACGCTTTCGGCCATCCGGTTCAGGAACTCGGCGTTCAGCAGATACGCCCGCGCGTAAAAGGACGCGAGCGGGTTCCGCTGCCATTCCGGATCCGAAAAGCGGCTGTCCTTGATCGGTTCGTCGATACGCTCGGGATGCTCGAAAAAGTCTGTCCACAACTGCGTCAGACGCTGCACGTAGTCCTGCTGCAGCTCGATGACGCGTTCCGGCGACAGACCGAGGCTCGGCGCTTCGGTGGCCGCGCGCTGGATCGGCAAAACGGCGCTCCACCAGTCCGCCCAAGGGTTCTCGGTCCGGTTCCCCGATGCTTGCTGTGGCGTCGCAGTCGCCGATTCGCCGCGTGCCGACGGCCGATCTTCGGTCTTCGCGGCGCGCCGCCGCACTTTGCCGGATCGGGCGGTACCGGCGGAACGTTCGCCGGCGCCGGTGCGGTTTGTCATTCGAGTCGACTCCTTTGGTCGCGGCGCCCGCTCGCATGGGCTCATGGCAGACGCTGCACGCAGGCATTGTGGACAGCGCGGACGAGCGATGTCAAACCGGGGTCGATCCGCGTTCGTGCCGATGGCGCCGACCGTGGACGCGATTCAGTCCGACGAACGCCAGATCAGCGCCGCGTGACGGCCCGTCACGCGATCGCGACGAAAGCTGTAGAAGCGCTGCGGATCGGCGTACGTGCTGTCGGTGCCGCCGTGCACGGCTTCGACGCCCTCTTGCGCGAGCGCCTGCCGAGCAAGCGCGAACAGGTCCGCCAGGTACTTGCCGCCGCCGAGCGGAACGAACGCGGCTCGCGCGTGCGGCAAGACCCCGAGCATCGCGTCCAGCACATCGACGCCCACTTCGAACGCGTCCGCGCCGATCGCCGGTCCGAGGTAGGCAATCAGATCCGCGCCGGGATCGCCGAGCCGTGCGCGCAACGCACGCGCCGTGGCCTGCAACACACCGGCGGCCACACCGCGCCAGCCCGCATGCGCCGCGGCCACGCCGCGGCCGCGCAAGTCGGTCAGCAATACCGGCATGCAATCGGCCACCAATACGGCGCAGACGACGTTCGGCGCGATCGCGGTCGACGCGTCGGCCGCCGGCGGCGTTGCGACCGACTCGGCGTCGACGACGTGCGCGCCGTGTTGCTGCTTCAACCAGCGCGGCTCTGCGGGCAGCAGCGCCCGCAGGCGGACACGATTGGCCGCAACCGCGGTGGCGTCGTCACCGGTGCCGAGGCCGAGGTTCATTCCGCCTTCGCCTTGCGGCGGCACGCCCCACGGCCCGCGCGAGACGCCGCCCGCGCGCGTCGTGATCAGCGCGCGGATGCCGCGCGGCGCAGGCCAGTCCGGAACGATCCAGCGCGGGTCGGGATTCATCCGAAAACGGCCACCGGCTCGTCGCCCCCGCGCAGGCCGATCGCGCGCATCAACGTACGCATGTCCGGCGGCGGTGCGCGAAACCACGTCATCCGTTCGCCGCTGGCCGGATGATCGAGCGCAAGCAAGCACGCGTGCAGCGCCTGGCGCCCGAGGCGCGCCCACGCGGGCGAATCGGTGCCCTGCCCAGCCGTATCTCGTCCGGATCGGACCACACCCCCCGGCGCGCCCCTGCGATAGACGGGCTCGCCGACCAAGGGATGGCCGATCGACTCGAGGTGCACCCGGATCTGATGCGTGCGACCCGTATCGAGCCGGCACGCGACCCAGCTCAATTGCACGCCGCCGGCTGCCACCGTCTGTACGAGGCGCAAGTGCGTGCGCGCGGGCCTGGCGTTCGCTGCGCGGCTCACCTTGAAGCGCAACGGATTGCGCGGATCGCGGCTGATCGGAGCGTCGACCGTTCGCGCAGCAGCGGGCGCGCCGAAGACGATGGCCCAGTATTCACGGGTGACGCTGCGCGCCTGGAGCTGCCGCACCAGCTCGGTTTGCGCGCGCAGCGTTCGCGCGACCACCATCAGCCCGGACGTCCCGGCATCGAGCCGATGCACGATTCCGGCCCGCGGAAGCGCTGCGAGCTCGCGATCATGCGCGAGCAGTCCGTTCAACAGCGTCCCGCTCCAGTTGCCCGCGGCCGGATGCACGACCAGCCCGGGCGGCTTGTCGATCACGATGATTTCGTCGTCCTCGTGCACGATC
>JBKBSH010000284.1:0-3697 GCA_046291795.1 Burkholderiaceae bacterium
CCCGCGCAACTCCCGCGTCCCTCGTGAAATGTCCGGGCTAGCCGCAGGCGATGCCAAAATGCGGACCCCGCGACCGAAAGGCCGAGTTGCGATGCTTTTCCTCGGCAAACCGCGGGTTCGGCGGAAAGTCTGCGAGCTCGGCGCGCACGCGTGCGACATGCGCGGTCGGCAGCCCGCATTTCTTTCGACTGCCGCGCGAGCGAGCGCTTAGCATCGCGCGCGGGTGCTCGGATTATCCAAGGGCACGCCGGATGGGTGCATCGCGTCGCCCCGAGGACGAAGAGACTTGTTGTCTGCCAAGCCGCTTTGCGCGCTGCTGGGCGCGCTCGCGCTGCTCGCGACCTCGGTCGCCGCAGCCGAAGATGCCCGGCCGAGCTTCGCGCTGTTCTACGGACCGCATCCGCCACTGGCGGAGCTGCAGGCGTTCGACCGGGTCGTGCTCGAACCGGAACACGCGCCCGACCCCGCGCGGCTGCCGCCGCATGCGCGCTGGTACGCCTACGTCAGCGTCGTCGAGGCGGCGCCGACGCGCGCGTGGCTGCGCGACGTGCCTGCCGACTGGCAGCGCGGCGACAACCCCGCGTGGGGCAGCCGGCTGATCGACCAGTCCGCGCCGGGTTGGGCCGAGTTCTTCGAGCGGCGCGTGATCGGTCCGCTGTGGCAGCAGGGCTGGCGCGGCTTTTTCCTCGACACGCTCGACTCGTACCATCTGTACGCGAAGACGCCGCAGGCGCGGCGCGCGCAGGAAGACGCGCTGGTCGAGCTCGTCGAACGGCTGCACGCGCGTTTCCCCGGCATCGAACTCGTGTTCAACCGCGGCTTCGAGATCCTGCCGCGGCTGCGCGGCAAGGTCGCCGCGGTCGCCGCCGAGTCGCTGTACCGGGGCTGGGACCGCGCCACGCAAACCTATCGCGACGTTTCCGCGGCCGACCGCGACTGGCTGCTCGCTCAACTCGTCCGCGTTCGCGACGAGCACCGGGTGCCGGTCGTCGTCATCGACTACGCGCCGCTCGCGGACCGCGCCGGCGCACGCGCGATCGCCGCGCGTATCCGCGCCGCCGGCTTCACGCCGTGGGTGGCCGTCGGCGACCACGACGCGCTCGGCGTCGGCGACTTGGAAGTCCAGCCGCGCCGCATCGCGCTCGTGACCGACCGGCCCGACGGCGCCGACTTCATGCACGCCACCGCGTTCCGCTATCTGGCGGCGCCGCTCGGCTACCTCGGCTACACGATCGAGCCGATCGACGTGAAAGGCCCGCTGCCCGATTCGCTCGCCGACGGGCGGTTCGCCGCGATCGTCGCGTGGTTCTCGCAGCCCGTGAAAAGCCTGAACCCGCGCTTCGCGGGATGGCTCAAGCGGCAGCTCGACGCGGGGCTGAAGCTCGTGCTGATGAACCAGCCCGGGCTCGATCCCGAATCCGCGCTGATGCGCGAACTGGGTTTCGCGACGGTCGAGCCGCCGGGGGCAACGCTGAAGATCGTGACCGCGGACCCGCTGGTCGGCTTCGAGACCGCCCCGCCGCTCGCCGCCGCCGATACCGTGCCGCTCGCGCGTTCCGACGCAACGCCGCTGCTGCGGCTCGCCGCGGCCGACGGCACGACGATCGACGCGGTCGGTCTCGCGCCCTGGGGCGGGTATGCGTTCGCGCCGTACACCGTCGTCGAAGGCACGCTCGACGCCGGCGCGCGCTGGGTGATCGATCCGATCGAGTTCCTGCGCCGCGCGCTGGGCGAACCCGACTTTCCCGTGCCCGACGTGACGACCGAAGCCGGCCGCCGGCTGCTGCTCGTGCACATCGACGGTGACGGTTTCGCTTCGCGCGCGGAAGTGCCCGGCGCGCCGTTCGCGCCCGAGGTGCTGCTGCGCGAGGTGCTCGCGCGCTACCGCATCCCGCACACCGTGTCGGTGATCCAGGGCGAAATCGCCGGCAACGGCATGTTCGGCGAACTCGCGCCCGCGCTCGAAGCGATCGCGCGGCGCATCTTCGCGCTGCCCCACGTCGAGATCGCGAGCCATTCGTATTCGCATCCGTTCTACTGGCGCGCGCTCGCCAAAGAGCAGCGCGGCGCGGGCTACGAAGGGCGCGCGCTGAACCTCGTGCTGCCGGGCTACACGTTCGACCTGCAGGCCGAGATCGCCGGCTCGGCCGCGTACATCGACGCGCGGCTCGCACCGCCCGGCAAGAACACGCGCGTGTTCCTGTGGACCGGCGACACCGTGCCGACCGCCGAGGCGATCGAGGCGGCCGACCGCGCCGGGCTGCTCAACATGAACGGCGGCGACACGTTGATCACACGCAGCGCGCCGACGCTCACACGCGTCGCGGGCCTGGGCATGCGCCGCGGCGCGGGGTTCCAGGTGTTCGCGCCGAACCAGAACGAGAACGTCTACACCAACAACTGGACCGGCCCGTACTACGGTTACCGGCGCGCGATCGAGACGTTCGAGCTGACCGAGACGCCGCGGCGCCTGAAGCCGATCAACATCTACTACCACACGTATTCGGCGAGCAAGCAGGCTTCGCTCGCCGCGCTGCACCGCGTCTACGAATGGGCGCTCGCGCAGCCGGTGGTGCCGGTGTACGCGTCGGACTACATCCGCAAGGTCCTCGACTTCGAGTCGCTTGCGATCGCACGCGACCTGCGCGCGGCGCAGCCCGCGTGGCGCGTGCGCGGCGCGGGCGAACTGCGCACGCTGCGATTGCCCGCCGACGCAAAGGTCGCGCTCGCCGCGAGCCGCAACGTCGCCGGCGCTCGGCCCGGGCCCGGCGGCCGCTACGTGCATCTGACGGCCGCCGATGCGACCGTCGTGCTCGGCGCCGAAGCCGCGCCGCCGGTGCACGTCTACGACGCCGGTGGCCGGATCGGCGAGTTCCGGCGCGACGCGGCCGGGATCCGCTTCGCGCTGTCTTCGTACCACCGGCCCGAATTCACGCTCGCGCACGCGCAAGGCTGTCGCGTGCGCGCCGATGGACGCGATCTTCGACCGGCCGCAGCCGCGGCCGGGCGTCTCCGCTATGAGGTTGCGCGTCACGACGCAGGGCAGACGCCGGCTCAGTCCGGGGTGGACGGCGCCTGCCGCTCGGGACCGCCAGCGCCTGATCCCGCCGTGGATGGCGGTCGGGCTCGGGCTGCTCGTCGCCGGCGGGCTGGCGCTGACGTTTCCGTATCGCAGCCTCGAAAGCCGGATCGCGCGCGAGACGCGCGCGGTCGATCCGTTGCGCATCGAATACCTTCGGCTGTGGCTGCGCGTTCGGCCCGACGAGCACGGGCTGCGCATGCTGCTCGCGCGCCAGCTCGCCGCGATCGGCGATTACGCCGGCGCGCGCGCCGAGCTGCGCGCGCTGCCGCGCGACGCAGACCCGCAGGCGGCCGCGCGAATCGCGCTGCTCGAAGTCGACATCGGTCTGCGCGAGGCCTATGCATGGGCCCCGGACGATCCGCGCCGCGAGCGGCTGCTCGCCGAACTGCGTGCGCAGCTCGACGCGATGACGCGGATGGCCTGGCCGGCGTCGATGGAGATCGAACTGGCCGGACGCGCGGCGCAGGCCGGCGCGTTCGACGCCGCGGCGTTCTGGCACGAACGTCTGCTCGCGCGCGACGCGCAGCTTTCGGCCAACGCATGGGAGGCGGCCGCGCGCAGGATGGCCGCGCTCGGCGCGTCCGAACTCGCCGCGCGGCTGTACTTCCGCGCGCA
>JBKBSH010000285.1:0-3685 GCA_046291795.1 Burkholderiaceae bacterium
CGGAGGTCGCGATGCCCCCGATTGCCGCCGCCGATCCGCATCCGCGCAGGCGGGTGCCGGTGCTCGACAGCGCGATGAGCCAGGCCGAGACGGGGCAGGGGATGCCGGTGGTGTTCCTGCACGGTGGGCCCGGCGGCGGCAGCTCGCCCGAGCACAGGCGCTTCTTCGATCCGGACTTCTTCCGCATCGTGCTGTTCGATCAGCGCGGTGCGGGCGCATCGACGCCCGTCGGCGAGGTGACGAACAACACGACCGCGCACCTGGTGCGCGACATCGAAAAGCTGCGCAGCTACCTCGGCGTGCGGCGCTGGCTCGTGTTCGGCGGCTCCTGGGGCAGCACGCTCGGGCTGGCCTACGGCGAGGCGGTGCCGGAGCGATGCCTGGGATTCGTGCTGCGCGGCATCTTCCTCGGCCGCGCCTCGGAGATCGACTGGTTCCTGTACGGGCTGCGCAACGTCTTTCCCGAAGCGTGGCGCAGCTTCGCCGAGATGTTGCCGGCGGCCGAGCGCGGCGATCTTCTGCGCGGTTATCTGAAGCGACTGTTCGACCCCGACCCGCGCGTCCACCTGCCGTTTGCGCGCGCCTGGAGCGAATACGAGGGAAGCTGCTCCACGCTGCTGCCGAACCCGGAACTGGTGCGGCATTTCGCCGACGAGGCGCTCGGTCTGGCGCGGCTCGAGGCGCACTACTTCGCGCACCATTGCTTCCTCGCGCCCGACCAGTTGCTCGACAACCTGTATCGCGTTCGCCACCTTCCGGCCGCGATCGTGCAGGCCCGCTACGACATGGTCTGCCCGATCGTCAACGCCGACGAGCTGGCGCGCGGCTGGCCGGGCGCACGCTACATCGTCGTCCCCGACGCCGGACACTCGGTGTGGGAGCCGCCGGTGCGCGCCGCGGTGCTGCGCGAAGTCGAGCGCTTCAAGCAGCTTCTGGCATAGATCCGATGCCGCGCTTTGCCGCAAACCTGAGCACGCTGTACCCGGAGCACGCGCTCGCGGACCGCGCGGCCGCCGCCGCGCGCGACGGCTTTGCCGCGGTCGAGGTGCAGTCGCCGTACGCGGTCGAAGCGGCCGAGTTCAGGCGCGCACTCGACGATGCGCGTGTGCAACTCGTGCTGATGAACGCGCCGCAGGGCGACCATGACGCCGGCGAGCGGGGCCTGGCGGCGCTTCCCGGACGCGAGAAGGCGTTCGAAGCCTCGATCGCGCAGGCGCTCGACTACGCGCGCACCGTCGGTGCGCCGCGGCTGCATGTGATGGCGGGGCGCCCTGCGTCCGACTGCGCGCCGGACGAATGTCTGCGCGTGTACCTGCGCAATCTCGCCTACGCCTGCGACACGCTGCGTCCGCATGGGATCGCGGTGACGATCGAGCCCATCAACACACGCGACATGCCCGGGTATTACCTGACCCGACAGGAGCAGGGGGCCGAGGTGATCGCAGCACTGCACAAGGCCAATCTGGGTCTGCAACTGGACTTCTACCACCTGCAGATCATGGAGGGCGACCTGGCGCGACATCTCGAGCGCTACTTCCCGCTCGTCGCGCACGTGCAGATCGCCGGCGTCCCCGAGCGGCACGAACCGGACATCGGCGAAGTCGACTACCCCTACCTGTTCCGACTGCTCGACCGGCTCGGGTACGCCGGCTGGGTCGGCTGCGAGTACCGGCCCGCGCGGGGTGCGGTGCCGGGCGGTACCTCGGCCGGGCTCGGCTGGTTGCGGCGCATCTGACGGTGTTCGCCGGCGCATCGACGGCGCCCAACCGGGCGATTCACGCCGCCGCGTCCCCGGGATACGATGCTTTGGCGTCGTGAGCGACGGCGAGGGAGGCAGACGATGAAAGTCAGCGACATCCTGCGGGTCAAGGGCAACGCGCTGTTCACGGTGACGCCGGATCACACGCTGTGGTCGGCGGTGCAGACGATGGCCGAAAAGGACATCGGCTCCGTGGTCGTGATGGAGCACGGCGAGCTGGTCGGCATGCTGACTTTCCGCGAACTCATCAAGACGCTGTATGAAAACAAGGGGTCGATCGGCGATCGGCTCGTGCGCAGCGTGATGGACGACTCGCCGCTGACGACGACGCCGGAGACCGACGTCAACGAAGTGCGCCGCCTGATGCTCGAAAGCCACGTGCGCTATCTGCCGGTGCTCGACGGGCGTGCGCTCGAAGGCGTGATCTCGTTCTACGACGTGGCCAAGGCGGTGCTCGAGGAGCAGAGCTTCGAGAACCGCATGCTCAAGGCCTATATCCGCGACTGGCCCGAGCAGGAATCGGTGAGCGGTTGACTTCGTCGTTGTACCGGCGTCGGTGTCGTACCCGCCGGTTGCCGCGGCGTCGCGCCGATCCGCGCGTCGGCCTGCACAGCCCCGTTCACGCGGCGTCGCAGCGGAACGGGACGACGCGGAATCAACCCCGAGCAAGGCAAGCACCGGCTCGCGCAGTCGGCCGTGGCCGCGATCGCGGGCCGTGACCGCGCGAACCGCGGGTATCGATGCGCGCGACCGCCGCGCTCCGCGCTGGACACGGCACCGTCGCCGCCTACGATGGCCTGCGTCGTGAATCGCCGCGAATCTTTCCACGTTTTTCCGCCGGATCTGTCGTGGCCGCGCATGCGCGATTTCGATCCGCTTGCGTCGCCGATGGGCTCCCCGCGCCGCCAGGGGCGGCTTCCGGCCTTGGGCGCTCGCTCGCCCACGGCGCAGCGCGCGCCGAGAGCGTCTCATCGGCGAAAGGTCTTCGACTCGAACCAAAACCATCGGAGAGGTCCAGGCCGTGTCTTCCTCCGGACAGTTCGCGCTGCTCGCCGAGCGACGCTTCGCGCCGTTTTTCTGGACGCAGTTCCTCGGTGCGGCCAACGACAACGTCTTCAAGTACGCGTTCACGCTGCTCGTCACCTACAAGGCGGCCGATTACTCGACGCTCGCGCCGGCGCTCGCGGTCAATCTGATCGCGGCGCTGTTCGTGCTGCCGTTCCTGCTGTTCTCGGCGACCAGCGGGCAACTCGCCGACAAGTACGACAAGGCGCGGCTGATGCGGCGGGTCAAGCTGTTCGAGGTCGCGATCATGCTGGCCGGCGCCTGGGGATTCCTGGCGCAACGTTTCGAAGTGCTTCTCGCGTGCACTTTCCTGATGGGGCTGCACTCGACGCTGTTCGGTCCGGTCAAGTACGCGTACCTGCCGCAGGCGCTGACGCCGACCGAGATCGTCGGCGGCAACGGACTCGTCGAGATGGGCACCTTCGTCGCGATCCTGCTCGGCACGATGACCGCCGGCGCGCTGATCGACGCTGGTCCGGCAGGCAACCTCCACGCGGCCGCCGTCTGCGTCGCGCTCGCGCTGACCGGGCTGGCGACGAGCCTTGCGATCCCGTCGGCCACGCCTTCGGATCCAGGGGTCGCGATCGACTGGAACCCGCTTCGCGTCACATGGCGCAACGTGCAGGTCGCGCGGCGCGACCGCGCGGTGTTTCTGTCGGTGCTCGGCATCTCGTGGCTGTGGTTCTTCGGTGCGGTGTTCCTCACCCAGTTCCCCCAGTTCGCGCAGCGCACGCTGCGCGGCGATCCGGCGGTGGCGACGCTGCTGCTGGCGGTGTTCTCGATCGGAATCGGGGCCGGCTCGCTCGCTTGCGACCGGATGTCCCGCCACCAGGTCGAGATCGGGCTCGTTCCCTTCGGGTC
>JBKBSH010000027.1:0-13543 GCA_046291795.1 Burkholderiaceae bacterium
GGCAGACGGACGAGGCGTCCCAGCGACTGGAGCGCATGGTCGAGCAGCGGCGCAAGACCGGCAACGCGGGCGAACTGCAGGTGGCCCTTCGCTACCTGGCGTACGTGCGCTTCCTGCAAACGCGGCGCGACGAAGCGCTGACGCTGCTGCGCGAGGCCATCGGAATCCTGGAGAAGGTCACCGCGGCGCCGATCGCAAGGGCGTCGCACAAGCTCGCGCTGGCCGGTGGCACGCGCGACGCAGGGCTGCTGCTTCTCGACACCGGAGACGCCGCGCAGGCGCTGCGCCACCTCGACGATGCGCGCCAACGGTATGCCGGCCTGCAGGGCCGCGTTTCGCCCGATCACGCCGACGCGCTCGTCGGCGCCGGCCGCGCTCGTCTTGCGCTCGGTCGGGCGCAGGAGGCGCTGGCCTTGTTCGAGCAGGCCGACGACTTCTGGCGCGACTTCGATGCCGACAACCGCTGGGCCGGCGAAGCGGCTTACTGGCTTGCGCGCTGCTACGAAGCGCTCGACCGCCACGCGGAGGCGAAGCAGGCGTACGCGCGCGCGGCGAAGATTCTCGCGCGCTCGCCGCTGCCCGCTGACAAACGGCTCGCGCGACTCGCGCGGTCTGGCGCGCTCGCCGTTCGCGCCGGCCTGTAGCCCGACCTGTCTCACTGGCCGCGGCGTGCGGCTGTGCGGCCTGCCCCGCGCGACTGACTGCGCTGATCGCACTATTACGCGCTTCGTGTCGCGCGCCACGGCGGCCGCCGTGAATTTCGGAGCGCTGTCCGGATCCGCCGCGCGGTCGCGTTCTAACCGGCAAGGCGGGTTCGAGCCCGCTGACCGAGCGACAACATCCACTTGCTGACCGAGGAAACGCCATGAAAGCCTTCCAGACGCTGTCTCTCGCCGCCGGTGTGGCCGCCGCTGCTGCCATCGGACTCGCGGCGCCCGCCTTCGGCATCACCGCCACACCCAACCTGCTCGGCACGCCCGACGACGGCATGATCTGCCGCAGCGGCTACACGGGCGCGTTGAGCGGCAGCGCCTTCAAGTGCTCGAAGGCGCGCAACATCACCGTGCAACTGGAGTGCGTCGACCCGAAGTTCCCCAACTACCTGATTCGCGCCGCCGCGTCCGGCACGCCCCAAGGCCGCGATCTGTGCCTGAAGAACGGCGTGAGCCTCGGCAGCACCGATCCGGTCGGCAATTTGGTGCAAGGGCAGGACTACGTGCTGGCCAACGTCAACGCCACGACGGTGAGCAACCGTGTCTCGAACCTGGACCAGCAGGAGGCGAGCGCGCTCGGCCTGGACACCAAGGAAGTTGACACGGTCGCCGGCACCGCCGTCATTCAGGAAAACGGCGGCGCCGGCAGCAAGGACAACGCCAGCGTGCCGGTCACGCACTACACGTTCGCGATCAAGACCGGCATGACCGGCAGCGCCGCCAGCGCTTTCAAAAACTGACGACGTGCGCGTGAGAATCGCCGCTGGCCCGCAACGGCGCCGGCGGCATTTTTTTGGGCCTTTGGCGGCGCTCGTCGAATAACCGACACGCAGCGCATGTCCGGTTGCCGAGGCGGGCCGCGTTTGTACTCGCGAACGAGCGCATCAGCCGCCGTTCGAACCGCATCCACTGGACCGATGGAGAGTCAAACGATGAAACGCAGCCGTCTGCTCATTGCCTGCTTTGCCTCGACCGCCGCCCTCGCAACGACCCCGGCGCTTGCCGACACCTGCAAGAACGTCAAGTTCAAGGTCACCAACAACCACTTCGAAGGCCGCGAGATCGAGATCCGCCAGGTCAAGTACTTCAACCCGCACACCGGTAGTACGCACACGGAGGACGTGAAGAACCTTAAGTGCAAACACGGTGCCACGTGCACCACGGGTGGTGACAACCTCGCCAACGCCAAGAACGTCGATCTGAACAGCATCCAGATCGTGTTCAAGTACCGCGAGCACGACGGCGGCTGGTCCAAGGAGTTCCAGACGCAGAAGTTCGTGCCGGCGTACCGCAAGTGCACCGAAGGCAAGACGTACGGACCCATCGTCGTCAAGGACAGCGCCGGCTGAGCGGCACAGGAGCGAACCATGAACACATTCGTCAAGACAGCCGTCGTCGCCGCGTCCGCCTTCGCCGGCGCCGCATACGCGCAGCAGCAGTGCTACGACTTCGGTGGCCTCGCCGTCGGCACGAAGTACCACATCGGCGACACGGTCAACGCGCGCCACGCGACGATCACCTTCGAGCCCTACACCAACAGCGGCGATTCCGTCGGCGGCGCCGCCAACTTCGCGGAAGCGCAGCAGGCGAAGATCGCCGGCGGCGCGCCGCCCGAGATGGGCATGAGGACGCTGACCGTCAAGGTCGTGCCGATCCAGCCCGTGACGCGCGTGCGCATGCGGCTCGCGCAGAACATGACGCCGACCGGCGGCTTCGGCATCGCCAACTTCGAGGTCAACGGCGCGAGACACGAAGGACCGTCGTTCGCGTCCGCCAACGGCAAGCGGCTCGGCGGGGCGGAGATCACCGCCGACCTCGCCAACACCGCCGGCAACTGGCACGTCGGCACGCTCGAGCTGCGCGCCAAACCCGGCGGCTCGATCACGAGCTTCTCGATCGGCGGGCACACCTGGCGGCTCGACGACATGTGCTTCGCCAAGTAGCGGGCACGTAGGGCTGAGCAGCGCGATGAACGGGCACGACCTCGTCGGCTATCTCGCGTCGTCCGCGGTGCTCGCGACGTTCTGCATGCGCGACATGGCGGCGCTGCGCGCGACGGCGATCGCGAGCAACGTCGCGTTCATCGCCTACGGCGCGCTCGCCGCCGTTCATCCGGTGCCGCTGCTGCACGTGATGCTGCTGCCGATCAACGTCTATCGGTTGATCGAGACCCTGCGCGGGCGAGCGGGGTGCATGCGCGGGTGAAGCTGCCGCGCCACCCCGATAGGCCGGCGCGCAGGACTTGTCGCGGGCCATCGCCGTAAGTCGCTTCCGCAGGCGGCTCGGCGCGGTTCGCATCACTGAAGGAGCATGACCGTCACGGTCGTGCCCTGCCCGGGCGCGCTGTCGATCGACAGCTCCGCGCCGACCGCGGTGGCGCGCCATCGCAGGTTGTTCAGCCCGCGTCCGCTGCCGGCGTTGCGCGTGTCGAAGCCGATGCCGTCGTCGCGCACCTCGACCACCACGCGGCCCGCTTGCGCGCGGGCGCCGATCGTCAGCGTGCGCGCCCGGCCGTGGCGCAGCGCGTTGCTCACCACCTCCTGAAGTAAGCGCAGCAGGTGCAGAACCCGCGCCGGGGTCAGGCCAGGCACCGCAGGCAGCGGCTCGACGTCCCAGCGCAGTTCGACGTTTGCCCGCTGCAACCGCGGCACGAGCCGGTCGCGGAACATCGCCAGCACGGCATTCAAGTCATCGTCGACCGGGTCCAGCGAGTCGATCATCAGCCGTAGGTCGTCCAACGCCTGGCGCACGATGACCGCCAGTTCGCCCGGGCGGCGGCGGTCCGCTTCGATCATCGCCAGCAGCGACACCAGGTGGCCGCCGACACCGTCGTGCATGTCGCGCATCAGCCGCTCACGTTCGGCCGCGATGGCTTCGCGCCGCTCCAGTTCGCGCATGCGCTCGTACTGCGCCTGCAATTGATCGGTGCGTTCCCGAACCAGCCTTTCGAGATCGACGTTCAACAGTTCGGCCGCGTTCAACGTCTCGACGAAGCGGCCCAGCAACAGCCACCCGGCCACGGCCGCCAGCGCTGCATGGGCCCATGGGAGCACAGGCAACGCCTCCGCGTCGAGCGGTAATCGAACGACGTCCAGCATCGCCGCGGCCGCGAGCAGGGCCCCGCCCCCTGCGATCGCGGCGCCGCGTCGCTTCACCCCGGCGGCTGCCAGCCACAGGCCAGCGCCACCGACGGCGGCCGTCGCGCCCAGCAGCGCCCACTCGGCCATCCAGCCGCGCGGCTCCCACGCCGCGGCGATGGCGGCAGGTACGGCCAGCAGCGCGACCGCGACGCCGGTGCGTGGGGACGGCGCCGACGTGAGGCGTGTGACCAGCCAGACCACCGTGCCCGCAGAGAACCAAGCCGTCATCGCAAGCCAGGCGTCCCATGTGGCGTCGGCCGTCGGGGGCTCCAGGACCCCGACGCTGAACATGTGCACCGAATACGCGGCGGCGGCGGCGGCCAGCGCCGAGTACGTGCGGTCGACGCGCCGGTAGTACGCGAGCACGCCCATGCCCAGCGCCAGCGCCACCGCCGCAGTGGCGAGCGCCTGCGGCAGCGTGGCAGTCAGTACGACACGCCACCGCCATGCGGAGCGCAGTTCGAACTCGTCACCGAGCGCCGGCGCCGGCATCAACCCCGCATGCGGCCGCTCGGACTTGACGAGGACATACAGTTCATTGCTGCCGCCGGCTCGCCACAGGCCCACCGGGGCCGTCACCCACAGCGGCTGCCGTCCGAGTCTAGCCATCGGCTCGGAAAAGCGTCCACCCTGACCGAGAAGTCGCCCATTCAGATACACGGCGGCGTTCACACCGACCACCGGCAGGTACAACGCCTGCGCCTGGCGTACGGGCGCCGCGTCGGCGAGTGGCAGCCGATACCAGACGGTTCGACAGTCGGCACATCCGCTGCGCCAGCGATGCGGCAGCGCCGTCGGACGCATCCGGTCGGGGTCGAACGACTCGCCGAATGTGGCCGCGCGAACGCGCAGCACGGGCGGCGGCGCGGCCGTGCGCTCCAGCAATAGGAGCGCCACCGCGCAGGCGAGCGCCAGCCCGGTGGCCCCGAGAACGCGAAGGTCGTTTCGCTGCATCGTCGCTGCGCGGCGAACCCGCCGCAGCTTAACGCGCCGCCTGCACTGCGCGCCCGCAACACGGCGCCACCCCCTATGTTTCTGGGGTGCGCAACGGGTCCGCTCGCGCACACCATGGGGGCACGGTCCACCGACACCCCGTAACCCCGTAAGGCGTACGACGAGGCACGCTTGCGAGCCGCGAGTTATTGCAGACGTTGCATCGTGACAGTGCTGCTCGCCGGCGCAAGCGCGCCCGCGCTGACGGCGCAGGAATGCCGGGTCACGATCACCCATTTCGGCGACGGCGCGGCGCGCCACGCGCCGCTGACGACCGTGGCGGTGCTGACCGTTGGCGACGTAATGCGTCAGGAACTGGACTGGCTCGGGTCCGTGCGCAACGAGGGCGCGCACGACATCCGGATCGAACTCGCCGGTGCAACCAGCCGCGAACTCAGCGCGAACCGGTCCGACCCGGTGCAGGGTCGCTACGCTCAGCGCGTGCGCCTGCTTCGGCTCGAGTGCCTGCCGACGCGCACGGTCCGATGACCGCCACCGCTCCCTTCTCCGGACCAGGGTCTCCGCCCATACTTAGCGCCATGTACCCAGTGTTGATCGTCGAAGACGAGCCGGCCACACGCGAACGGCTGACCGCCATCGTGGCATCGACCGCCGGGCTGGCGGTCGCCGCCGCCGTCGGCGACCTCGCCGGCGCGCTGGCGGCGGTCGAGCGGCCGCAGTTTGCGCCGCGCGTCGCACTGGTCGACTTGCAACTGCCGGACGGCAGCGGCATCGACGTCATTCGTGCGCTGCGCCGCCATGTGCCCGGCTCCGACGCGATGGTCATCAGCGTGCTCGGGGACGAGACGCACGTGATCGCCGCCATCGAAGCGGGCGCGACGGGCTACCTGTTGAAGGACGCCGACGCCGATGCGGTGGGCGCGTCGATCCTCAAACTGATCGCCGGCGAGTCACCGATCAGCGCCGCGATCGCGCGGCACGTGCTGCGGCGGCTGCACGCACCCGTGCAGCCCGCGCCGCCCGGGGCGCCGCGGCTGACGCCGCGCGAGGCCGACGTTCTGCGGTTGATCGCGAAGGGCCTGTCTTACGCGCGCATCGCCGACGCGCTGCAGATGTCGCCGAACACGGTGCCGTCCTACGTGAAACAGATCTATCGCAAGCTCGAGGTCAATTCACGCGGGGAAGCCGTGTTCGAGGCGCTGCAGTTGGGTCTGCTGCGCCCGCCCGCGTGACACTCGACCCGGTCGGAGCGCGCATCATGCGGAGCGCAGCAGGCCGGAAGTTGCGACTTCTGCTGTCGTGGGCGTTCGTGACGGTGGCGCTTGTTGTGGTGGCGCTGTCTCTCCGCTTGGCGGGGCCGCCACGTGCGACGCCTGCAGCCGGGGACGAAGCGCAGGCCCTTGTCTTGGCGCTGGACACGGCATTGCAGCGCCCGGTCGAAGCCCAGCGGGGCGTAGCGATCCGCCCGTTGGCGCCGGATCAGCCGTCGGACGACGCCGCGGCGGCACATGCCGTGTGCGCGGACGTCGGCGAGGCGCTGGTTCGGCTCACCGCCCTGCGCGTCGTGACGTGCCGGTCGACCGCGTTGGCCGTCGCGGCCGCGCTCGATGACCGGTCGCTGGCACGGCTGCTCTCGGTGCGGTATTTGCTGACCGGCAGCGTCGTCGTGCGGCCCGACGACCGCGTGCAAGTGCGCCTAGCGCTTGTCGATACCGGCAGCGGTGCGCGTGTCTGGCAACTCGACGACGACCTGGCTTTGGGCGAGCTGCAAGCGGTTTCCGCGCAGGTCGCCGAGGCCGTCGCGCGTACGCTTGGCGTGGCGGCGACCGGGTCCGGCGACCAGCCGATTGCCGCGCCGGCCTACGCGCGGTACCTGAAGGCGCAGATGTTGGCCCGGCAGCCGTCGATCGAAGGCCGGCGCGCCGCAGTGCGGCTGCTCGACGAAGTGGTCGCCGCCGAGCCCGATTACGTGCCCGCGCTGCTGCTGCGGCACAGTCTGAGAGGCTGGCTGCTCGGCAATCTGGAGGAGGCACGCGATCTGGCCGCGATGAACGCGGCGCGCGCCGAAAACGTCGCCGAGGGCCTTGTGCTGGCGCGTCGCATCCTGGCTCAGAATCCGGACGATCTGCGCGGACAGTGGCTGCTGCTCGCCGACGAAATCGAGCGCGGCGCTTGGGCGGCGGGTTTCGAACGCCTCGACACCATGCTGGGGAGCGCTTCATACGACGCACGGCTTCTGCGCACCGCCGCGCAACTGCATCTGCACGCCGGCTATCTGGCGCGCGCCGAGGCGCTCGCGCTGAGCGCAGCCCGCATTGACGCGCTGGACGCCGCCGTGTTCGAAGTGCTCGCGCACGTGGCGGGCATGCATGCGCGCGACGCGCAGATGCGCGAGTTCGCGGCGATTGCGCGACAGCTGGGTCACGAGGGCATGGGGCGGGTCGAGATGATGGACGCCTTTCGTCAGCGCGATTGGGCGCTGCTTGAGCGTACCTATGCCGGATGGGTCGGATGGGGCGGCAAATGGTCGGCCGATTGGGTGCCGCAGTGGGTTCGCGGGGTCGCCGATCCGGCGCAGCGCGACGCCGCCATCGCGCTGCTGGATGGACACGACGCCGCAACCCGGCAGCACTTCGTGAGCTACTTCATCGAGTACGCGTTGCTCGGCGACTTTGGACGCAGTCTCGCTGCGGTCAGGCACCACGCCAGGATGCCGCCGGCCACCTGGATGCAGGGCCTGTGGTGGCCGGAGCTGGCGCCGGTGCGGGGCGACGCACAGTTCGTCGATGCGATGGCGGATCTCGGCTTTGTCGCGCTGTGGGAGGCGCGCGGCGCGCCGGATCTATGCGAGCGCAGCGCTGCCGGCCGCTGGCAGTGTCACTGAAGAAGGCGGCACTGCGAGCGCGGTGTGCTCCCTCTTTTCCTGGGGTGCCCCGACGAGCGGCGATCGCCCAAACTGACTGCCGTCATGCGGGAGACGGCGAATGTACGAGCAACACCGCGCTGCCCCCGGATGACGCACCCGCAACGCGCGTCGTACGGGGCGATCGGATCGCGCACCACGACACGTACAACGCGCAAGCAACCTGTGTCTCCAGCCCGCTTGATTACGGAGGTCCGTATGCGCAAAGTGTTCGTGCTCGCTTCCGCCCTGCTCGCCATCCATGCCGTCAGTGTCGAAGCAGCTTCGTTCGATCCGGTCGCCGAAGCCGCCGCCAAGCTGCTCAAGGCCGAGGAGGCCAAGTTCACCGTCAGCAAGCCCGCCGAAGTCAAGGCGATGCGTCAGGAGTTCAGCAGCCGCATCGCGGCGGCCAAAGCGTCCGCAAAACTGGAATACGCGCGGATGTCGGCCGGCAAATCGGCCGAGCAGATCGATGCCGAGTTGCGGGCCCGCGCGAAGAAGGCAGGCGCGCCGGAGCTGGCGGTACGGGCCGTCGAAGAGCGCGGCGGGCCAGCCAAGGCCATGGCGCAGATCGACCGGATCGTCGATGAGTTCGAGAAAGATGTTCTCTCGGGAAGCCAGCGGTTCGCACGAGGACCGGTCGATGTGCTGTTCGACGTTCTCGTGCCTGCCGCACACGCCGGCCGGATCAGGTCTTTCCTGTGTTCGGTTGCCGTGTACACGCTGACCGTTGGCACCGGAACCGACGCCAACTACAAGTTGTGCATGCGTTGAACCGCTTCCGGCGCGCCGCGTCGCGATCGCGCCGGGTCGTCGCGGCCATGAGCCAATCGCCGCCGCGCGTTGCCGCAGCGTCCAACGCACGGCGCACAGCGCACGGCCGGCAGCTCAGAAGCTGCGAAGCGTCCTGCTGCGGGGCCCGCTCGCATCGTTGCGCGCCGTTCGGACCTCGCCCGTCCCCTTGATGCATCGACCCTGCGGCTACGGGCGCCCGGCCAGCAGGCTGCACGCGCCGGAGTCGTCAAGGGTTCTCGGCCGGTCTGCTCGACGTGGACATTGCATGCTGGGCACAGGAGGTGCGGCGCGCGCGCATGTGCACGGCCAGCGTTCACTCGCCCTTCACGGACAACGGGCTGTGCCGTCGCCGCACAAGCCCGGGTAACGCCGGCCATCCGGGCTGTGCGCGGCCCGCAGCCTAGGTCGGCCCGCCGAGACCGGTGCGTCGATGCACGCGGTGAAGGCCCGAAGCATCCGGGGCGGCAACATCGCGAGGCGTGCAACAGCGCCCGACGCGCGCAGCGCGCCGCAAGCGAAGGCCTCCGACTGCCTTGCTCCGACTCAGATCCGCACGCGGCCGTCGAGCGGCGCATGCCGCAGGCCACACCCTCTATTCCTGGGGTACGGCGGCGATCGGTCCGTGCGCAACATGCCTGCGGGCTCGAAAACGGTTGATGCAAATGACGCCGTCGCCGGGCCAGTCGATCACATCAACGTTCAGGAGGACCATATGCGGGTTGTTGCCAGCTTTGCTGTGGCGTTTGCCGCGGCGCTCTGTTTCGCCTCGACGCCGGCGGTCGCGGGACCCCAGCAGGGGGTCAAGTGTCCGTCCGGCTACGCGGCCACGATCACGGACGGGAACCGAAAGTTGGTCTGCAGCAAGAGCAAGACGTACACGCTGGCGTCGATCTGTTCGCCGATGGTCTTCAGCAATCAGGGGATCCAAGTGCGCGGACAGATCGTGATGGAGCCTAATGATCCAAAGCACGACCAGTGTCTGGCGGTGGTCACCGGTCAGAAACTTCCGTCCGTCATGGCGCCGCCGCCGCCCGGCTACCCGCCCCATACGGCATTCAAGCACGTGAACAATCCCAGCGGCCCGGATAAGTTCGAGGCGATCGTGACCGAGCATGCCTGGCCGGAAGGCAAGTTGCCTCCCTACCTCGGCGATCCGAGGGGGGGCGTGCGATGCCCTGCGGGCTGGGACGGCGACAAGGTCTTCGACGGCAGGGGCATCCGCTGCGACAAGCTCGACGGTGCGCCGAGGCCGGCCGACTGCGAGGGGATCGGCGCCGGGCCCGTCGCCCTGGGCTTCAGGTTCGAGCTGGACCATGTCGGAGCCGAGGACCGCTGTGTGCCGATGGGATCGGGGGATCACCGGGCGACCAAGGCACAGGGTCTCCCCCAAGTGTTGTTCGACGCTGAACGCGCGTCGGACAGCATTGGCTGGGTCCTGGACAAGCGCCGTGGGGCGCGCGACACGTGGCAGCGCAAGATCTACAAGTTTCCGGAGCAGTGACTCGGTGCGCCGCCCGCGGCCCTGCCCTGCAGTCGCCCCGGTCGCTGTCCGGATTTCGCGGCGCAGGCCGTTCGAGTGTGCATTCGCGGGAGATGAATGGTGCAATCGATGATCGGAACGCTGCCATTGGCCGTCGCGCTCGCGCTTGCCAGCGGCGCGCAAGCGCAGGTCGCGGCGGACTTCGCCGGCCGCTGGATCGCGGCGGACTCGACGATCGCGCTGCAACTGGATCAGGCCCTCGCCGCGCGCTCGGCCGACCTGCGCTTCTTCGCCGGCGCGCTGGACGTGACCGCGCTCGCGCGCCAGCCGCGCCCGGGTGTGGTGAGCTTCGATCTGCGCTTGGCCAGGGTGGCCGCAGGCGAGTCGAGCTTTTCCGTCTACCTCGTCGAAGCGGGCCGATGGAAGGAGGTGGCAAAGCTGCCGCTGAAGGTGCTGAACGCGGCCGGCCTCGAATCTGGCCAGTTCGCACCGAAGCTCGACCTCGGCGGCAAGTCGCGCCTGGACGAAGTCGTGCGGGGCGACGCGGCGCCGTCCGCGCGGCCCACGTATTTCGACGGCACCGGCCGCGGCGGCTTCGCCTTCGACGCAACCCGCGGCGCTTTCAGGGCCGACGGCCAGTTCAACGCGACCGGCAGCAGCTTTCGCAACGAGGCACTGCGCTTCGGCGAACTGCGCGAGCGCGCGCCGAAGGTCGATCTGGCCGACTATGTCGTCAACCTTCGTTTCGGAGGCACCACGCTCGCGCTCGGCCACGTCAGCTACGGCAGCAACCCGCTGCTGCTCGCCGGTTACGGCAGCCGCGGTCTGACGCTGGCGCAAAAGTTCGGCGAGCGCTTCGACGTGTCGGTCAACGCGATGAATGGCACCAGCATCGTGGGTTACGACAATTTCTTCGGCCTGGCGAGCGCGCAGCACCGGATCCACGCCGCCACCGCGGGGCTGGAGCTGGTCGGCGGCCGCCCCGGAGCGTTGCGTCTGGAGATCTCGGCACTCGACGCTCGGCTCGAATCGCGCGGCAACTTCGACCGAGGCGAAGTCACGGACGCGGAGCAAAGCCGCGGTCTGGGCGTGCGGGTTTCCGGCAGCACGGCGGGCAATCGGGTCCGCGGCGAGGCGGTGTTCGCGCGCAGCCGCTACGTCAATCCGTTCGATTCGGCGCTCGCGCTGGGCGGCGAGTTGCAGGCGGTGAAGCGCGCGACCGCGGGCGGCCGTCAGCTCGATCTCGCCGTCGACGTCGTGCAGAACTCGACGCGCTGGTCGCAGATGCAGCCGCTGACCGTGACGCTTTCGGCGCATCACGAGCGCACCGCGCCGCTGTACAGGAGCATCGGCGCGTCGTCATCACCCGATCAGCAGTTGAACCGTGCGGCGCTCGCCGCGCAATTCGGCGCCGCGCAGCTTCAGCTCGGCGGCTCGCGCCGGGAAGACAACGTCGACGACGTGCCGACGATCGTGAAGACGCGCACCGACAACGCCGTCGCCAATCTGTCGCTGCCGCTGGCGCAATGGTTCGGCGCGGACGGCGATTCGTGGTGGCCGCAGGCGAGTTACACGCTGCAATCCGTGCGCCAGCGCGCGATCAACGCGCCCGACACCGCGGAGTCGGGCATCGCGGCTTCGCATCGGCCGGATCAGCGCAACCGCAGCCACCAGGCGGCGTTGAGCGTCAACCGCGGCGCGTTTAACTTCGGCTACACGTTGCAGCGCTCCAGTCAGGACAACCGTCAGCCGGGGCGAGAGAACGCCGACTTCGAAAACCTCGGCCACCAGGTCACGCTGGGCTTTCGCGTGAGCGATAGGCTGAACCTGAATCTGAGCGCCAACACGAACCGCAGCTTCAGCCGCGAGAAGGATCTGACGACCACCACGCGCGGCGGCGCCGGTGGGTTCGAGTGGCAGTGGCTCGACGGCCTGACGCTCGCCGCCAACGCCGGCCGCACGCTCGGCGGCGATACGCGCGATCTCACCGGCTCGAGCAACAACAACGCGCAGGCGCAGCTCACCTGGCGCTTCGGCATTCCGGCCTACGGCCGCAAGCTGCCGGGGCAGGTGTTCGTGCGCTACGTGCGCAGTGAAAACGTCGCCCGCGATTCGACTTTCGGGCTTTCGACGAGCGGCGCGAGCTGGGCTTGGGACGCGGGCCTGTCGTTGAGCCTGTTCTGAGGACAACGGCCATGATTCGACTCACGCTGCTGGCCATCGCGTTGCTGATCGGCTCGCCGGCCGCCGCAGTGACGGCGGTCAACCCGTTCGGGGTCAACGTTCGCGCGTCCGGGCCGACGACGGTGTTTCTGACGTTCCAGGGCCTCGACCCTGGCGAAGTCGCCGTCGAGGCGTTCTGGTGCGGCGAGCTGCAACCGGCGGTGATCGCGACCAACCCGACGTTGCAGTTTCCGTTCGCGGTGCAGACGACCGATCCGTGCGTCCCCGGCACCGTGTACGGTCGGCTTCCGCTCGCGCTCGACCGTTCGCGCCCGAGCACGAGCGGCGCGATCGCCAACTTCACCGACATCATGACGATCCCCGCGTCGGTCGCGCGCCGCGCGTACCAGGACGCGCAGGCGGGGTTGAACTCGGCGTTCTTCTACGTGCGCCGCTTCACGGGCGGCGTCGGCGGCGACAAGTTCGTGATCGTCACCTGCCGTATGGCGGGCGGCGGCGCGCGCGTGCCGCTGGCGCTGATGGACGTGCGCCTCGCTTTTACCGCCGGCGGCGCCGCCACAGTGCTCGCGCTCGAACGCGGCACGCCGCCGCCGCGTTTCGAGGCGCGTATTCGCTACAACGGCACCGGCACGCTGAAAGGTCGCTGGGAAGTCGTGATGCCCGGCGATCCGGAGCCGACCGATGAGGATCTGCTGACCGAGGCCACGCTGCCGGTGGAGCGCCGCGCACTGCAGCGCCGTTTCACGCTGCTGGAGCGTTTCGAGCAGTTCCTGCCGCCCACGGGCGAAGCTGTGATCGCGGGACCCGATCCGCGCCGCGTGCCGCATCGGACCGACGGCGCGTACAAGATCCTGCTGCGCATCGAAGCGAGCGACGACAAGGAAGCCGACTCCGACACGGGCGGCGGCCGCATCGCGCACGCCGGCGGGGTGGCGGGTTTTCCGATGCCGGTGCTGCGCTACTACGTCGGCAGCGGCGCGTCCGTCGAGCAGCTGGCGGCGGCGTCGACCTCGCTGCGGCTGTTCGCGCCCGAAGCCGATGCGCGGGTCAAAGCCGACGCGCCGCTCGAGTTCAGTTGGGCGAGCGGCGAGCGCGCCGCGCTGCTGCGGCTCGAGGTGCAGGCCGAGGCGACGACCGTGCTTGCCGCGCTGCTCGCGGCGGATGCGACGCGCTACGTCGCGCCGCCGTTCGCAATCGAGGCGCAGCGCGGCAAGGTGCTGCGCTGGCGCGTCGTCGCGCTCGACGCCGGCGGGCGCACGATCGCCGGTACCCCCTGGCGCACCGTGACGGTCGAACCCTAGCTTGACAGCGCGCCGCGCTTGGGCGAGAAGCCGGCCCATGAGAGCCGATCTTCCGCCCGGTGTGCTGCTGCTCG
>JBKBSH010000286.1:0-3682 GCA_046291795.1 Burkholderiaceae bacterium
ATCTGCGCGGCGAGGATTCGCTGCTGTCGATCGTGCAGATGCCGAAGGGCGTGCCGGTGGCCACCTTCGCGATCGGCGAGCCGGGCGCGGCCAACGCGGCGCTGTTCGCGGTCGCGATGCTTGCGGCGCAGGACGCCGCGCTCGCGATGAAGCTCGCGCAGTACCGCGCGACGCAGACCGAAAAGGCGCGCAACATGACGCTGCCGCTTTGACGACCGGCGAACGGCGGTTCATCCACGACCGAGACACCGGGAGCACCGAGCAAGCTCAAGACCTCGCGTCGTTCGCGGTGTTCGTTGCGTCTGCGTGTTGAAGAACAGCTTCTCGATTTTCCAGTGACGCAGCCGATCGCTCCCATCCTTCCCGGCGAATGGCTCGGGCTGCTCGGCGGAGGGCAGCTCGGGCGGATGTTCTGCATGGCGGCGCAGAGCCTGGGCTTTCGCGTCTGCGTCCTCGATCCGATCGACGACAGCCCGGCCGGCGCGGTGGCCGACGCGCAGATCGTCGCCGGCTATCACGACCGGGCGGCGCTGGAACGGCTGGCCGCGCGCTGCCGCGCGGTGACCACCGAGTTCGAGAACGTGCCGGCGTTCTCGCTCGAGTATCTGGCCCCGCGCTGCGCGGTGCGGCCGGCGGCGTCCAGCGTGGAAGTCGCGCAGGACCGCATCCTCGAAAAGCGCTTCGTCGCTTCGCACGACATTCCGGTCGCACCGCACGCGGTGATCGAGCGCATCGACGACATCGACCGGCTCGATCCGGCGCTTCTGCCCGGCATCCTGAAGTCGGCGCGGATGGGCTACGACGGCAAGGGACAGGTCCAGGTCGCCACGCGCGACGAGGCGCGCGAAGCGTGGTCGCGCCTGCAGCGCGTGCCGTGCGTGCTGGAAAAGCGGCTTGACCTGCGCCGCGAGATCTCGTGCGTCGTCTGCCGCGGCGTCGACGGCGAGACGTCCGTCTTTCCGGTGGCCGAGAACGAACACCGGCACGGCATCCTCGCGGTGACGATCGCACCGGCGCGCATCGAGCCGCACGTCGCTGCGCACGCACAGCAGCTTGCGCGCGCGATCGCCGCGGCGCTCGACTATGCGGGCGTGCTGTGCGTCGAATTCTTCGTGCTCGACGAAGGACGCCTCGTCGTCAACGAGATCGCGCCGCGCCCGCACAACAGCGGCCACTACACGATCGACGCCTGCGTCAGCAGCCAGTTCGACGAACAGGCGCGGATCCTCGCGGGGCTGCCGCTCGGTTCGACCGAACAGCTCGCGCCCGCGGTGATGCTCAACCTCCTGGGCGACCTGTGGTTCCGCCATGGGCAACGGCGCGAGCCGCCCTGGGCCGAGCTGCTGCGCATCCCCGGCGCCAAACTGCATCTGTACGGCAAGCGCGATGCGCGGCCGGGTCGAAAGATGGGCCACGTGACGATGCTCGCGTCGAGCGTCGAGCAGGCGCTCGCGCGGGCCAACGAGGCCGCGGCGCTGCTCGGCATCGCGCCGGCGAAGTGAATGCGCCCGGTCGACCGCGCAGCGATCGAACGCGCCGCCGGCATCCTCGCGCGCGGCGGGCTGGTCGCCTTTCCGACCGAAACCGTCTACGGACTCGGCGCCGACGCCGACAACGAAGCCGCGGTGCGTGCGATCTTCGCGGCGAAAGGGCGGCCGGCCGATCACCCGGTGATCGTCCACGTTCTCGATGCGGTCGCGCTCGACGCGTGGGCGCGCGAGGTGCCGGCGTCCGCGCGCAGGCTCGCAGCGACCTTCTGGCCGGGGCCGCTCACGCTCGTGCTCAAACGCTCGCCTCGCGCCAAGGATGTGGTCACCGGCGGCGAGGACACGGTGGGGCTGCGTTCGCCAGCGCACCCGTGGGCGCGGGCGCTGCTCGAAGCGTTTGCCGGCGCCGACCGCACGAAGGCGATCGTCGCCCCGAGCGCCAACCGCTTCGGCCGCATCAGTCCGACGACTGCCGAACACGTGCGCGCCGACCTGGGCGAGAAGCCCGCGGGCAAAGTCGATCTGATCCTCGACGGCGGCGCGTGCCCCGTCGGCATCGAATCGACGATCGTCGATCTGTCGGCCGGTGAGCCGCGCTTGCTGCGGCCGGGTGCGGTGACCCGGGATCGGCTCGAAGCGGCTTTGGGTGTGCCCGTGCGCGACGCGCAAGGCGATGCGCCGCGTGCTCCGGGCCGGGTCGAGACGCACTACGCGCCGCGAACGCAACTCGAACTGGTCGACCCGGGGCAGCTCGCGGCGCGCATCAACGCACTGCGCGGCCACAAGCTCGCGGTGCTGGCACCCGCGCAGGCGCTGCTCGACCGCACGCGCGATGTCGTGCTGCGTCTGATCGCGCCGCAACAGCCGGACGAATACGCGCGCCGGCTGTACGCGCTGCTACACGAACTCGACGCCGCCGGCGCCGAGCGCATCCTCGTCGTCCGCCCGCCGTCGGGTGCGGCTTGGGAGGCGGTACATGACCGGCTGAGGCGCGCGGCGTCGGCCGGCTGATTCGGCCACGCGTGGCTCGCACGCCACGCATGCACGACCTTGCGCGAGGCGCCGCGTATAGTCGCCCGCAGCGCCGCCTTGGGCACGGCGAGCAACAAGAAGTCACGTAGAGGAGAGCATCGAATGAACGCGTTTCTTGCGCGCTTTGCGCGCCCGTGGGGTCGCGCGACCGCAGTGGCCGCGGTCGCAATCTTCGTCGCGTCGTGCGGCGGCAGCGATCAGGAGCCCGCGCCGCTGTTGTTCAGCACGACCGTCGCATTCGGCGCGAGCCTGACCGACACGGGCAACGTCTGCCCGACGCCTTCGACGCCCGGCTGCCCGCCGGTGCCGCCGTATGCGCAGGGCCGCTTCTCGAACGGCCCGCTGTGGGGCGAGACGATCGCCGCACGCTTCGGCGGCAGCCTGGTTCCGTCCACGCAGGGCGGAAGCAACTTCGCCTACGCCGGTGCGCGCACCGGAGCGATTCCCGGACTGACGACGCAGTCGACGACGCCGAGCATGGCCGCTCAGGTCGAGCAGTATCTGGCGCGCGCCAACAATCGCGCCGAGCCGCGTTTCCTGTATCTCGTCGACGCGTCGACCTTCGGCAACAACATCACCGCCGGGCTGCCGCTGATCCAGGCCGGGACGATCACGTCGACCCAGCTCGTCAGCGCGGCGGTCAGCGACGTCGTCACGCTCGTCGGCCGGCTGTACGCGGCAGGCGCGCGCCACATCCTCGTGGCCAACGCGCCCGACGTGGGTGCCACGCCGCTCGCCCAGTCGCTCGGTTCCGCCGCGGCGGCTGCCGCCACACAGCTCGCCGCCGGGTTCAACGACAACCTCGCCGCGCAGTTGAACGCGTTGCAGGCGGCTTCGCCGGGGCTGAACATCTATCTGCTCGATCTGTTCGCGCTGTCGGTGCAGGTCACCCAAAGTCCCGCGCAGTTCGGCCTGTCGAACGTCACGCAGCCGTGCGTCGTGACCGCGCCGACCTCCTCGGTGTGCACGCAGCCCGACCTGTACCTGTACTGGGATGGCTTCCACCCGACGCGCGCCGCCGGCGCGATCATCGCGCAGCGCGGCATCGCATTGCTGCCGCCGCTTTGATCGGGTTCATCGTGCGGACGAACGGCGCCTTGGCGGGCGCCGTTTTCATTCGGCGTTCAGCCGTGCCGCAGCTTCATCGCCAGGATGAACAGCGC
>JBKBSH010000287.1:0-3662 GCA_046291795.1 Burkholderiaceae bacterium
CTATCGAGGGTTCGAATCCCTCTCTCTCCGCCAAGACCAGGGCGCCCTTGTAGGGCCCTTCATTTTGCAGGCGCGTCGCCGACCTGCTCACCGGGAAAAAAAAGCCCGCGCCGAAGCGCGGGCCCTGAGTCGCGCGGCGCCGATCAGCGCGCCAGCGTATCGACCGTGTCGCCCCGCAGGTTCGGGTAGCGGCAGTGCTCGACGAACTCCTGCACCTGCCTGTCGGGCGCAGGCGTCAGCAGGCTGACGATGACCAGCGCGGCGATACCGGCCGGCACGCCGAAGACGCCGGCCGAGATCGGCTGGATGCCGAACCAGATGTAGTCGGACACCGGCCCGGTCACGCCGAAGATGCCGCGCATCCACGGCTGCGTCGTCGCCATGTAGTAGAAGCACACCCCCAGACCCACGACCATGCCCGCGATCGCACCCCACTTGTTCGCGCGCTTCCAGAACACCCCCGCGACGAGGGCCGGGAAGAACGCCGCCGCCGCGAAGGAGAACGCCGCCGAAACCAGAAACAGGATGTCCGCCGGTTTCTGCGCCGACACCGACGCGGCCGCCAGGGCGACGAACAGCAGCAGGATCTTGGAGATCGTGACCCGCTTCTGCGTGCTGGCGTTGGGATTGATCATCTTGTAGTACAGGTCGTGCGACAGCGCGTTGGCGATCGTCAGCAGCAGCCCGTCCGCGGTCGACAGCGCCGCAGCCAGACCGCCGGCGGCAACCAGCCCCGAGATCACGTACGGCAGTCCAGCGATCTCCGGCGTGGCGAGCACGACGATGTCCTGGCCGATGCGGATCTCCGCGCGCTGCACGATGCCGTCCATGTTGATGTCGGCGATCTGCAGCAGCGCCGGATCGACCTTCTGCCATCCGGCCACCCACCCCGGCAGGTCGGCGAACTTCGAGCCGACGATCAGCGTGTAGATGTCGAACTTCACCAGCACCGCGAGCGCCGGCGCCGTGAAGTACAGCAGAAAGATGAAGAACAGCGACCAGAACACCGACTTGCGCGCTTCATGCACCGACGGCGTCGTGTAGTAGCGCATCAGGATGTGCGGCAGCGCTGCGGTGCCGAGCATCAGGCAGAAGACGAGCGCCAGGAAGTTCAACCGTTTCGTGGCGCGTTCGGCCTCGTTCTTCGCGGGGTCCGGATTCGCGCTGTAAAACGGCACCGCGTGATGCAGGACCGGCGCCGCGCGTGCCGCGTTTGCGGACGCCTGCGCCGACCACGCCTTGCGTGCGTCGTCGGCCGACTTCGGATAGTCCGCCACCGCTTTCTCGGCTGCCTTGATCTCCGCCAGCGGAGCGTTCGCGGCCTTCAGCTCTTCGAGCTTCTTCTCGACCGCAGCCTTGCCCTCTTCCCAGGACTTCGGCAGCCCTTCGACGCGCTTTCTGAACTCGGCAGCGCGATCGGAGAAGATCTTGCGGACCTCGAGCTCTTTCGCGTCCTTGTCCAGTTCCAATTCGCGCGCGCTGACCTTCTCCAGCACCTTGCCGTAGACGAACTGCGGCAGCGGGATGCCCGTGTGCTTCACCGACAGCCACACCACCGGGATCATGTACGCGATGATCAGGATGATGTACTGGGCCACCTGCGTCCACGTGACCGCGCGCATGCCGCCGAGGAACGAGCACACCAGGATGCCCGCGAGGCCGAGGAACACGCCGACCTGGAACTCCACGCCGGTGAAGCGCGACGTGATGATGCCCACGCCGAGGATCTGTGCGACGACGTACGTGAACGAGCACAGGATCGCCGCAAAGATGCCGATGAAGCGCGCCACGTGACCGCCGTAGCGGGCGCCGAGGAAGTCCGGAATCGTGAACTGGCCGAACTTGCGCAAATACGGCGCGAGCAGCAGGGCCACCAGGCAGTAGCCCCCGGTCCAGCCCATGATGAAGGCCAGTCCGTCGAAGCCCTGCAGGTACAGGCCACCGGCCATGCCGATGAACGACGCGGCCGACATCCAGTCCGCGCCGGTGGCCATGCCATTGAACAGCGCGGGCACGCGTCGCCCGGCGACGTAGTACTCGGCGACATCGGCGGTGCGGCTCATGATCCCGATGCCCGCATACAGCGCGATCGTCGCGAACAGGAACACGTAGCCGATCCAGACCCGCGGCAATCCCATCTGCTCCAGGATCGCCAACGCGACCAGGAACACCAGGAAGCCGCCCGTGTACCAGCCGTAGTACTTCTTCAACTGGTTGAAGAAGGCTCGATTCGAGCTCACTTGTGCACTCATCAGTCTTCTCCTTCTTCCACGCCGTATTCGATGTCGAGCTGGCGCATCTTTCTGGCGTAGTACCAGATGATGACGACGTAAACGATCAGCGAACCCTGCGCGCCCATGTAAAACGACAGCGGCCAGCCGAAGAAATTGATCTCGGCCAGCGGACGCGCGAAGTACGCCATGACGAAGGTCACCACGAACCAGATCGCCAGCAGGACGATCGTGATGTTCAGGTTCCTCTGCCAGTACTCACGGTGCTTTTCGGTCAATTGCATGGTTCCTCCTGAATGTCTCCTGGTTGTGCTTCGCCTCTTCTAGTGTGTCGATGGCACGGCCTCCTTCCGGTCGATCGATGGGGTGGTTGCTTTATCCCGGGCCGGCGCCGTGACGGGCGGCGTCCGTTCCATGTCGCGCTTGAGCGTTGCCGCATAGCGCGGCTCGAACTTCCTCAGTTCCTCGTAGATGCGCACGGCCTTGGCGGATTCGCCGAGGTGGTGGTAGGTCATCCCGAGCTGGTACCAGCCGTACGGACTGAAGGGTTGCAGCTCGGTGTTCTTCTTCAGGGCCTCGACCGCCTCCGTCAGCCGCTGCGCGCGGATCAGCACCAGCCCCAGCCCGTACCAGGCGCGGTCGATCGACGGCTTCAGCGCGATCGCCTCGCGGAAGCAGCGCTCGGCGTTTTCCAGGTCGTCGCGCTGCTCGTAGATGTAGCCGAGGTTGAACCACGCCTCGGCGTTGCGCGGATTCATCTCGACGATCCGTATGAACTCGGCGATCGCGCCGGCGGCATCGCCGGATTCCATCAGCAGGTTGCCGAGTGCAGCCCGCGCGTTCTCGTCGCGCGGGTCGAGCGCCACGATCTGGCGATAGAAGTCGATTGCGGCGGCGTTGCGCTTGAGCAGCACCGCCAGACTCGCCCGGTTGGCGAGCCACCAGCGCGTGAAGAAGCGGTCGAGCGCGTTCATCGCGGCGCCTCCATCCGCACGCGCGCGAATCCCTCGCAGCCCTTCTGGCTCAGGTCCTGCAGGCACACGTCGCGCATCCAGAAACCGACCGCCCAGTAGGCGAAAAACAGCAGAAGGAACGCCACCAGCGGCACGTGCTGGTCGAGAACGACGCGCGGAGTGATCAACCGCACGAAGCGCACCACGGGCCGTGTCGCGATGTCGAACACCTGGTAGACGAAGTTCTCGTGCCGTCGTCCCCAGTTGAAGATCCCCACGACGAACTGGCCGAGCAGGCACATGCCGGCCACGAAGATCAGCGTCTTCAGTACGAGAAGAAAAAATGCCACGCTGCCTGCTTCCGTTCCGTCCGCCTCGCAGGTTTTCGACCGCGAGCGCCCTCGATTCGTCTGCGTGACGGCCCGCCCCAGGGCCCGTCCTCGCTCGTTGGCGTCACCGTGGGGCGATCCGGCCGCCC
>JBKBSH010000288.1:0-3660 GCA_046291795.1 Burkholderiaceae bacterium
AGCCGCCGTGGATCGAAGCGCTCGTCGATGCCGGCTCGCTGACGCTGATCTGCACGCCGATCATCTACGTCTGGCTGCTGCGCCCCACACATTCGGCGCTCGAGCGGCGCACACACGAACTCGAGCTGCAGAAGTTCGCACTCGATGCGGCGGCGATCGTCGACGTCACCGACGCGGCCGGGCGGATCGTCTACGTCAACGACCGCTTCTGCGAGATCTCCGGCTACGCGCGCGACGAGTTGCTCGGGCGCGACCACCGCGTGATCGCCTCCGGCGTGCACCCGAAGGAGTTCTTCGGCGACGCCTACCGCACCGTCGCGCGCGGCGACGTGTGGCGTGCCGAGGTCTGCAACCGGGCGAAGGACGGCTCGCTGTACTGGGTCGACACGACGATCATTCCGTCGCGCGACGCCGACGGCAAGATCAGCCGCTACACGGCGATCCGCTTCGACGTCACGGCGCGCAAGCAGATCGAGGAGGCGCACGTCGCCGCACAGGCGGCCGCGCGAGCGAGCGAAGCGAAGACGCGCTTCCTGTCGCACATGAGCCACGAACTACGTACGCCGATGAACGCGATACTCGGCTTCACCCAGTTGCTCGCCAGCGACCGCACGCTCGATGCCGAGCAGGCGCGCAAACTGCGGCACATCCAGCGTGCGGGCGAGCATCTGGTCGCGATGATCAACGATTTGCTCGACTTCTCGCGCATCGAGAACGACCGGCTGTCGCTGTCGCTCGAACCGATCCCCGTGTGCGAAGTCGCGCGCGAGGCGCTCGCCATCGTGAGCAAGATGGCCGACGACGCCGGCGTGGAGCTGCATTGCGGGACCGACCCGCAGGCCGCGCCGTTCGTACGGGCCGATCGCGTGCGGCTGCGCCAGGTCCTGACCAATCTGTTGTCGAACGCGATCAAGTACAACCGGCGCGGCGGCCGGGTGACGGTCAGTGCGACGCTGAACGACGGTGAAGTCGCGCTCGCGATCACCGACACGGGCCGCGGACTGAAGCCGGAGCAGGTCGAGCACCTGTTCGAACCCTTCAACCGTCTCGACGCCGACCGCTCGCCGATCGAAGGCACCGGGCTCGGTCTGGTGATTACGCGGCGTCTCGTCGAGATGATGGGCGGCCGCATCGGTGTGACAAGCGTGGCCGAGAAGGGGTCGTGCTTCACCGTCTGGCTGCCGGAAGCGACGCCTGCCTCGGAAGCGGTGGCGGTCGCCAGAGCCACACCGCAAGCGGCGAACCCGGCCGAACGCACCGTGCTCTACGTCGAGGACAATGAAACGAACGTGCTGCTCGTCGAGGCCATCGTGCAGTTGCAGCCGGGCTGGCGCCTACGGGTCGCGCGCAGCGGCGCCGAGGCGCTCGAAGCCGTGCACCGCGGGCGGCCCGACGCGATTCTGCTCGACCTGCATCTGGGCGACATGACCGGCCTGGAAGTCTTTGGGCAGTTGCAGGCCGACCCGGCGACCCGCGCGATCCCGTGCCTGATGCTGTCGGCCGACGCGCTGCCGCTGCAGATCGAAGCGGCGCGTCGCGCGGGCATTCGCGATTACCTGACGAAGCCGGTCGACTGCGACCGTCTGGTCGAAGCGATCACACGCGCGCTTGCCGAGGGCTCGCCGGAGCCCGAAACCGCTCAGGTCGGCTGAGACTCGGGCGCGGCATCGGTCGCGAGAAACGTGACCACGTGATCGGCGTCGAGCCGGATGCCGATGCGCTCGCCGATCGCGTGATCGTGATGGCTCGGCACCAGCGCGAGCACTTCGCGGCCGCTGGCGAGCCGCAGCGTATAGACGAAATCGCCGCCGCGGAAAACCTTGCGGATGACCTCGGCCGTCATCGGGCTCGCGTCGTCGTGCACGACGTCGTCCGGCCGCAGCAGCACGTCGACGTGGCAGCCCTTGCCGCAGACGTCGCAGCCGCGCGCGTCGCACGGCAGCGGAATGTCGCCTTTGAGCTCGCCCAGCTCGATCGCGACGCGCTGCGAGTTCAGCACCTTGGCCGGCAGGAAGACGCCCTCGCCGATGAAGTCGGCGACGAAGCGGCTCGCCGGGCGGTGATACAGCTCGTACGGGCGGTCCCACTGTTCGAGCCGGCCGCGGTTCATCACGCCGACGCGGTCGGCGATCGCGAACGCCTCCTGCTGGTCATGCGTGACGAGGATCGCCGACGTGCCGCTCGCTTTCAGGATCTGCCGCACCTCCGCGCCGAGCCGTGCGCGCAGCTCGACGTCGAGGCTCGAAAAGGGTTCGTCCATCAGCAGCAGCTTTGGCGCCGGCGCGAGCGCGCGCGCGAGCGCCACGCGCTGCTGCTGTCCGCCGGACAGCTCGTGCGGGTACTTGCGCGCGTACGCGGCGAGCCCGACCAGCTCGAGCATCGTGCGAACGCGCGCGCGACGCTCCGCGGCGCCGCCGTGGCGCAGCCCGAACCCGACGTTGTCCTCGACGCGCAGATGCGGGAACAGCGCGTAGTCCTGGAAGACGAGGCCGATGCCGCGGCGCTCGGGCGGCACGCTCGACGACGGCGTGGCGACGGTGGCGCCGTCGATCGCGATCAACCCGCGCTCGATCGGAACGAAGCCGGCGATCGCACGCAATAGCGTGGTCTTTCCGCAGCCCGAGGCGCCGACGATGCAGCCGATTTCCCCGTACGCCAGATCGAGCGCAAGCGAATCGAGCACGGGCGCGCCCGCCCCGCGGTAGGCGATACGCAAGTCCTCGATGTGTAGGACGCTCGGTGAACTCATGGCGTCGGATCCGTCGGCGGTGAGGTCGACGGGGCACATTCTAATTCAGATGCATATAATTCTCATTTGCATTTGTGTCGGGTCGATCGCGCCGTTCGCGCGGTGATCGGCTCGCCCCGCGTTACCGGCAAGGGCCTGATTGAGCACTGTCTCGGCCAAGACCCGCACCCCGTTATGGCGATTGCCTGCGGGAGGCACAGGCACGCCCGCGCTGGCCCTGGCAGCGCTGCTCGCGGCGCTGGTGGCGCTGCCTTTGCTGGGCGTGTTGTCGAGCTTCCTGCACGCGCAGGCGTCGCTGGAGACGCTTGCGCACCTGTCGGTGAACGTCATTCCGCGGGCCGCCTTCGAAACGGCGTTGCTCGTCGCGCTGGTCACGCTCGGCGTGACGGTGCTGGGGACGACCTCGGCGTGGCTGGTCGCGGCGCTCGACTTCCCCGGGCGACGCTTCTTCGAGTGGGCGATGCTGCTGCCGCTGGCCATGCCGGGCTACATCGTTGCGTACGCATACACGGACTTCCTGCAGTTCTCGGGCCCGGTGCAGACGTGGCTGCGCGAGACCTTCGGCTGGCGGCACGGCGACTACTGGTTTCCGGAAATCCGCTCGATCGTCGGTGCGGCGTTCGTGTTCACCGTCGTGCTGTATCCGTACGTCTACCTGCTCGCGCGCACGGCTTTCCTGGCGCGAACCGCGTCGATGATCGACGCGGCGCGCAGTCTCGGGCTGTCGCCACTCGCGACCTGGCTGCGCGTGAACGTGCCGCTCGCCCGCCCCGCGGTGGCGGCCGGCGCGCTGCTCGCGCTGATGGAGACGGTCGCCGACTACGGCGCGGCGTCGTACTTCGGACTGCAGACGTTCACCACGTCGATCTACCGCGCGTGGTTCGCGCTCGGCGACCGCCTCGCGGCGAGCC
>JBKBSH010000289.1:0-3626 GCA_046291795.1 Burkholderiaceae bacterium
CGGCGGCTGGTCGGTGCTGGCGCTGCTCGCGGCGCTGCTGGTTCAGGCAACGACGGGGCTGTTCGCCAACGACGAGATCGCCACCGAAGGGCCGCTGTCGAAACTCGTTTCCGGCGCAACCGCGAGCGTGATGACGCGGATCCACCGGCTCAACCAGAACGCGATCTACGCGCTGGTCGCGCTGCATCTGGCGGCGGTCGCGTACTACTTCTTCGCGAAGCGCGAGAACCTCGTCGGACCGATGGTGACCGGCGACAAGCGCGGCGTCGCCGCCGAGCCCGCGCAGGACGACGCCCTCGTGCGTGCACGGGCGGTCGTGCTGGCGGCTCTGGCCGCAGGGCTCGTCGCTTACATCGTCAAGCTGTAACGCAAAAGGGCCGCTCGCGCGGCCCTTGGTCGATCGGGCGTCCGCGAACGGCGCCGCGGAACGCCGCCGCGGCTCACTTCATCCGGTAGTCGTCGTGACAGGCCTTGCACGATTGACCCACGGTGCCGAATTGCGCCTGGATCGACTTGACGTCGCCCGTCTTCGACACGGCGGCGAGTTTGCTCACTTCGCCCTGCATCTTCTCGGTCAACTCCTTGACCTTCGCCGTGTCCTTGAAGTACTCGGGCTTGACCTTGGTGTTGGCCACCATGTCGGAGCCCGGCGTGAAGGCCTCGAACGGCAGCTTCGACAGCGTTTCGATCAGCGCCGCGCTCGACTGGATCGCCTGGACGTTCGGCGAACCGCTCTTCAACTGGGCGTTGATCCGGCCCATGTGATTGCCGATCAGCGCCATCGCCGACTGGCGATACTTGACGGCGTCTTCGGGTTTGGCGAATTGAGCGGAAGCGGGCGCCGCGACGGCGACCGCGGCGACGACGAGCAGCGAATGCATCGGAAGCTTCATGAATCCCCCATGATCGTGAACGAGCGCCGGGTCGACCGGACCCGGACAGCGCATGAACAAAGCGCGCGGCGGGATTATTCCGCGAGCCGGCGCGTCCAACGCTCGCGCGTCTGCGCGACCGCGCGGCGCGCTCAGCAGCGCCGCGCCAGCTCGCCCGCCTTGCCGACGTAGGTCGCGGGCGTCAGCGCGAGCAGCGCTTGCTTCGCTTCGTCCGGGATGGCCAGCGTGCGGATGAACTCGTGCAGCGCGTCGCGCGTGATGCCGCGTCCGCGCGTCAGCGCCTTGAGCTTTTCGTACGGTTCGGGCACGCCGTAGCGGCGCATCACCGTCTGCACGGGTTCGGCCAGCACTTCCCAGGCGTCGTCCAGGTCGGCCGCGAGCCTTTCGGGGTTCGCTTCGAGCTTGCCCAGCCCGCGCAGGCACGACTCGTAGGCGACGAGGCAGTACCCGAACGCGACACCGAGATTGCGCAGCACGGTCGAATCCGTGAGATCGCGCTGCCAGCGCGATACCGGCAGCTTTTCCGCGAGATGCCGCAGCAGCGCGTTGGCGAGCCCCAGGTTGCCCTCGGAATTCTCGAAGTCGATCGGGTTGACCTTGTGCGGCATCGTCGACGAGCCGACCTCGCCTTCCTTCAGCTTCTGCTTGAAGTAGCCGAGCGCGATGTAACCCCAGACGTCGCGGTCGAGGTCGAGCAGCACGGTGTTGGCGCGCGCGATCGCGTCGAACAGCTCCGCCATGTAGTCGTGCGGTTCGATCTGGATCGTGTGCGTGCTGAACGCAAGCCCCAGCGCCTCGACCACGCCGCGCGCGAACCGCTCCCAGTCGATCAGCGGATACGCGGCCAGATGCGCGTTGTAATTGCCGACCGCGCCGTTCATCTTGGCGGCGAGCGACACGCGCGCGATCGCGTCGATCGCGCCGGCGAGCCGCATCGCAAAGTTGGCGAACTCCTTGCCGACCGTGGTCGGGCTCGCGGGCTGACCGTGCGTGCGCGCCAGCATCGGCAGGTCGGCGTGCGCGTGCGCGAGCCCGCGCAGCGCGACGTGCAGCGTGCGCAACCGGTCCTGCAGCACGAAGCGGCCGGACGACAGCATCAGCGCGTGCGAGACGTTGTTGATGTCCTCCGACGTGCACGCGAAGTGGACGAACTCGGCCGCGCGCGCGAGCGCCGCCACGTCGCCGGCACGGCGCTTGATCCAGTACTCGACCGCCTTGACGTCGTGATTGGTCTGCGCCTCGATCGCCTTGATCTCGGCGCAATCCTCGACCGAGAAGTCGCGAACCAGCGCGCGCAGCCGCTCGACCGCATCGTCCGGCAGCGGCGGCAGTTCGGCGAGCCCGAGGGTCGACAAACCGATCAGCCATTGCACCTCGACGCGCAGCCGCGCGCGCATGAACGCGTACTCGGAGAAGACCTCGCGCAGCGGCGCGGTCTGGCGCGCGTAGCGGCCGTCGAGCGGCGACAGCGCCGTCAGCGCGAAGGCTTCGGTGGGAGGCATCGGACGCGGAGCAGTGGCAGGCCGGGTGCGGGCGGACGAGCCGCGGCGAGTCTAGCACCGGGGGCGCACAGGGCCGCCGGACAGCGATACGCAAAGACGTTCGCGCCTAACCGCCGTTGATATGATCCGACGACCCGACAGCAAGGAACGTTTGCCGTGTCGAAAAAGAACCTGCGCCTGATCGCCTCGCCGACCAGCCCGTACGTGCGCAAGGTGCGCATCGTGATGGCGGAAAAGAGAATCGAGTACGCGCTCGAGCTCGAGGACGTGTGGGCGGCGGACACGAAGATCCACCAGGCCAATCCACTCGGCAAGGTGCCGTGCCTGATCATGGAGGACGGCGGCGCCGTGTTCGACTCGCGCGTGATCGTCGAGTATCTCGACACGCTCACGCCCGTCGGCCGGCTGATCCCGCCGAACGGGCGCGAACGCGTCGAGGTGCGCGTGTGGGAGGCGCTTGCCGACGGCGTGCTCGACGCGGCGATCCTCGTGCGGCTGGAAAAGACGCAGCGCCCGCCCGAGCAGCAGTCGCGGAACTGGATCGACCGCCAGATGGGCAAGGTCGAGCACGGGCTGGCCGCGATGAGCCGCGGGCTCGGCGACAAGCCCTGGTGCAACGGCAACGCGTACACGCTCGCCGACATCGCGGTCGGCTGCGCGTTGGGCTACCTCGACTTCCGTTTTCCCGAGATCGACTGGCGCGGCCCGTATCCCAACCTCGCGCGCCTCGCCGAAAAGCTCGCGGCGCGACCGAGCTTCATCGACACCGCGCCGCCGAAGGCGTGAACCTTCAGCGGTCGGCGCGCACGACCAGTTCGGCCGCAGCCAGATCCTCGAGCGCGGTGCCGACGGACTTGAACAGCGTGATCTCGTCGTCGCTGCGGCGGCCGGGCGCCTGGCCGCGAACGAGTTCTGCCAGCTCGGCTTCGACCTGCGCGAGAGCGATCACACCGCGCTCGAGCGGGGACACCAGATCGCCGGCTTCGGCGAGCGCGCCGGCATAGGTGTCGACGAAGATCCGCGCGCGGGCGACCGCGGCGTCGTCGGCTTCGCGCATCTCGCGCGTGAACCCGCCGACCAGATCGAGGTGCGTTCCCGGCGCGAGCCAGGCGCCGTGCACGATCGGCGCGGTCGCGGTCGTCGCGCAACTGACGATGTGCGAGTCGCGCACCGCGGCCTCCAGATCGACCGCCGCCTCGGCGGGAAGTCCCTCGTCGCGCAGCACCTGCGC
>JBKBSH010000290.1:0-3623 GCA_046291795.1 Burkholderiaceae bacterium
AGGTAACTTCGTCTCATATCCGGTAACGGTTGTCTCCTTGGCACCACTTGTTTGGACGCGACGTCCAAACGCTTTCTGTCTCCTCCTTTGGTGGTGCTTTTCGAGCCCGGTCCCCGACCGGGCTCTTTTTTTGTCACCGCAATCCGGTTTCGGGCGGCACGACCTCGAGCGCCGCGCCGAGCTGCCGGACCCGGTCGAGCAACAGCTCGAAGGCCGCGTCCACCGCCTTCGGCGGCCCCTTGACGCCAAGCTCGATGTGGCGACGCGCCACCCTTCCGTCGCTGCCGTTGCCCACCGAGGGCAGGCTGAACGCCTTGACCTCCGGAAACCGCGCCTCGATCTCCTCCATGAGCGGGGCGATCGCCGACTCGGGCGTTTCGAAGACGAGCATCGCGCGCTCGGCGCGCGGAACGCGGTTGAAGTACCCGCGGTAGTCGCTGTCCAGGATCGACTCGATCATCGGCCAAGCCATCACCGGAAAGCCCGGCATGAAGTAGTGACGCGCCACCGCGAACCCCGGGATCCGGTTGAACGGGTTCTCGATGATCCGCGCGCCGCGAGGGAACTCGCCCATTTTGAGTCGTTGCCGGTTCTCCGGCGTGCTCATGTCGGCGCTTCCGCACCCCTCCGCGGCCATCTCGGCACATCGTTGCGCGATCAGGGCCGCCGCGTCGGAATGCAATTCAAGCTCCACTCCAAGCGCCTCGGCCGCCGCCTGCCGCGTGTGGTCGTCCGGGGTCGCGCCGATACCGCCGCAGCTGAAGACGACGTCGTCGCTCGCAAACGAGCGACGCAGGGCTTCGGCGATCGCCGCGCGCTCGTCCGGCAGGTAGTGCGCCCACGACAGGCGCAGTCCGCGGGCGTTGAGCAGCTCGATGACCTTGGGGAAGTGTTTGTCCGTGCGCTTTCCGGACAGGATCTCGTCGCCGATGACGTACAGCCCGAAACGAGGGACCACCCGTTCACCTCATGCCGATGCGTCGAACAGACGCTTCAAGCCGAGCCACTGCTGCGCCCAGAAGCCGCGCCCGTAGTCGCGTCCGCTACCGGCCGGCGACGGAAGCTGGTCGCGTACACCGGTCGGTTCGATCGTCCGGCCGAAGTCGGCCGTTCCGAACCACTGGTCCCACAACGGACACAGCACCGCGAAGTTGCAACCGTGGCGTCGACCCTCGTGTCCGACGCCGATTGCGTGATGGCGCCGATGGAACACGGGTCCCACGAGCACCCGACCGAGCGGCCCCATCGTCCACGCGACGTTGGCGTGCTGCACGCTTTGCAGCACGCGCGTGGCGACGATCAAGCCGACGAACTGCGCCGGACCGACGCCGATCGCCAACGCGACCGCGGCCTTGGCCCCGTCGACGATGAAGCTGTCGAGCAGATGATTGCGGCTGTCGGCCCAGAACGACATCTTCCGTTGCGAGTGATGCAGCGAATGTAGCGCCCACCACCACCGGAACCGGTGCTGCGCTCGATGCAGCCAGTAGTCGGTGAAGTCCAGCACGATCAGATACAGCGTGAAGCTCACGAGCGGGACGTCGGTGACCCCCGGCCACAGTGCATCGAGCTCGAACGGCGTGTAGCCGACGCCCCGCAACGCCTGGGTGACGCGATCGACGAGCGGCGTCATCACGAAGAACATCAGCAGCGAGAACGCGCCGAGTCTGTGCAGCAGCGTGTAGACCACATCGACGCCGATGCCGCGCCGATCGCTCCAGCGCTCGGCCGGGTACAGCGCTTCCAGCGGACGCAGCACGGCGTACAGCAGCACGACCTGAAGCGCGCCGAGCAGGAACCATTCGGTCGCCGCGTACGCATCGTCGACGTAGCGCATGCCGCCCACCGCGTACAGGAGCGGCTGAACGATCGCCTCGAACAGCGCGGTCTGCGCTGCGTCGAACAGTTGCCGCGGTCCGTCCATCCGGCTACCTCGTCGCCGCCAACTGCGCAGGGACCGCGGCGCCGTCAACACGGTACTGCGGATGCTCGCGCAACGTACGGAAGCACAGCCCGCGCTGTTTGAGCCCAGCGATCAGCGGGTCGAGCATCGGCGCGAACGGCTCGCGCCGCGACCGGATACCCAGGTGCGCCATCAGTATGTCGCCGTCGCGGACGCGCTCGAGCGCGCGCGCCAGAAGCCGCTCGTTCGGATGAGTCTCGGACGGCAGCTCGTCCCCCAGGAAGCCGGCATCGGCCCAATGCACGTGCGAATAGCCGCAAGCGCGCGCGGCGGCCAAAGCGTTGGGCGTCGTCGCGCCACCGGGCGCGCGCCACAGCGCGTCGAGCCGATGCCCGGTGAGCGCAGCGAACGCCCGGTTCACGCGGTCGAGCTCTTCGCAGACCTGCGCGGCCGACAGCACGACCGCGCGTCCCGCCGAGTCGCCGAACTGCGGCCGATAGCGCACGCCGCCACCCGCCGTGTCGGCGACGAAGCGGCCGTGTCGCCACGTGTGACTGCCGAAAGCGTGCCCCTCGTCGGCGCGCGCCTTCCAGTACGCGCCCCAGCTCGCGTCGAGCGCATGATCGCCGCGCCAGGTGCGTTCGTTGGCGACAAAGAAGGTGGCCTGCACGTCGTGCTTGCGCAGGATCTGCGCGATCTGCTCGGCGTGGCGCATGTCGCCGGTGTCGAGCGTCAGGAACGCGACACCCCGGCACTCGGACGCGGTCGCCGGCATCGTCGCGACCAGTGCGCTGACGAGCCATGCCGCCGCGCACGACGCGCGACGGGACGATCGCGCAGTCATTTCCACGCCGCGGAATTCGCCAGGAAAACACCGTGCGGCGACTTGCCGACCGGGATCGTCTGCACGACCCTGCGCGCGGCGATGTCGACGACGGCCACGCGTTTGGCCCAGCGCTGGGTCACCCACAGCAGCCTGCCGTCGGCGGTGACGTCCATGCAGTCGGGGCCATTCGGCACCGCGATGTCGAACTTCTTTTCGAGCGTCACCTGATCGACCAGGCTCACCGTGTCGTCGACCCGATTGCTGACGAAGACGTGCCGGCCATCGCCGAGCGGCCGGAAGTTGTGCGCGCCACGGCCCGTGACGATGCGCTTGACGCTCTTCTGCGCACGCCAATCGATCACCTCGACGTAGTCCTTGCCCATCACGCCGACGAGCAGGTAGCGGTCGTCCGGCGTCATCCAGATCCCCGCCGGCAGGTCGCCGACCTTGAGCTTCCAGGCGATGCCTTGGTCGGCCAGCCGGATCGCGGCGACTTCATGGCTGTCCTGCAGCGTGACGAACACGAACTGGCTGTCGTCGGAGAAAGTCAGGTGGCTCGGTGCCTTGGCGAGCGCGATCTGCCGCACCGGACGGAAGGCGACCTGCACGCCTTCGCCTTCGACGGAATAGACATCGACGCGATCCAGCCGCAGCGCCGCGGTCACGAACCACTTGCGGTCGGGCGAGTAGCCGAGCTGGTAAGGGTCGGGCACGTTGCGCATGCGCCGCTTCACTTCGCCCGTCACCGGATCGAGGAAATGCAGGTCGTTGCTCATCGCGTTGGCGACGATCAACGCGCGGCCGTCCGGTGTACGCATCAGATGGTGCGGCTCCTTGCCCGCGTCGAAGCGCCGGATCTCGGTGCGCGTCACCGGGTCGATCAGACTGACCGAC
>JBKBSH010000291.1:0-3588 GCA_046291795.1 Burkholderiaceae bacterium
GCTCGGCCCGGAGTACATCGTCGAGGTGCGCGCAACCAGGCCGATCAAGCACACCTATGAGCCGATCGTGCTCGCCGGCCGCTTCGCCGTGCTCGACGACGATCCCTTCGGCCTGTACTACCGTCTCACGGCGGCGCAGCTCGCGAGCGTGCCGCGCCGGTGAAAGCGGGTGATCCGCACATCACCCTTAGGCGGTAGGCTTTGCGGCGCACGCGGACGCGAGCAGCGCCGGATTCGCTCGGCAAAATTGATATAGTGGCCGCCGAGGAGTGCGCCGGTTCGCGGCGCCGCGGCGGGTCGGGCAAAGCGCTGAAACGGCCCATCGCGCGGCTGTTCAGCAGGCGATTGCCGAAGGTGCCGTGATTTAGTCTGACCGGGTCGATCCGGGCGCGCAGCGGAAAGCGTGCTGCCCGAGCGATCGTTCGGCGCACGGCGCCATACCGAGAGAAGACGTGGTTTTTTCGTTCTTCAAAAAGGATCCGAAGGACGCGAAGCACCGCTCCCGCAAGGGCGGCGGCAATGCCCGTGTCGTCACGCCCGCCCCGGCGCGCGTGCCGCCGGCGCCGGTCGGCCGACCGCTGGCCGAACCCGTCAACCGGTCACTGAACCGTGCCTCGCTGCCTTCGCAGCGGTTTGCGACGACCGAGAATGCGATCCCCGACAAGGAGCTCGCGCGTTCGCTCGCGATGGAGACGGCTGCGAAGATCGACGCGATCGAGTCCGAGATGGCGCGCGACTTCCTTCGCCCGTCGCGGCAGAACGTCGGCGCCAACACCGGCGGCGGTGCGGCCGTGGCAACGCAGCGCCTGTCGGCGACGCTGCCGGCGCCGGCAGCGGTCGCCAGTCGCGACGACGACGCATTCGACGCGCTCGCCGGCAGCATCGACGCGATCGAGATCCACACCTCGGGTGCGGGCTCGGTGATCGACGAGACCGCGATCCTTTTCGCCAACGGGCAGATCGAGGAAGCCGAAGCGAATCTGCGCGCCGCGATCGCCGCCGACGACCTCGGCCACGCGCGGCAGATGGCGTGGCTGATGCTGTTCGAACTGATCATCCAGCGCGGCGATCGCGCCGCGTTCGAGCAGCTGACGATCGAGTACGCGCGTCGCTTCGAGAGTTCGCCGCCGGCGTGGGTCGACTACGCGGCGGCGCAGGCGCCGCGACCCGGCGTCGGCGCTGCGCCGACGGCTGCGGGTGTCGCGACGGTCCGGTTGCCGACCGTCGTCGATGCCAACGTCGTCAAGCCGCTCGAGAGCCTCAAGCAGCTTGCCGCGTCGCATCCGACGCTGACGCTCGACGCCTCGGCGGTGCGCAGCGTCGATCCGGTCGGCGCCGAACTGCTGCTGCGCGTGTTCAACGCGTTCAAGCGCGCCAGCCACGAGCTGATCGTGCAGGGCGCGGAGCAGCTCATCAATCCGCTGCGTGCGGCGATCGAGCCCGGCCGGCGCGACGCTTCGGACGCGGGCTGGATGCTGCTGCTCGAAGTGTTCCGCCTGCTCGGACGTCAGGACGACTTCGACGAAACGGGCATCCAGTACTGCATCACCTTCGAGGTGTCGCCGCCCTCGTGGGAGCCGGCGCCACCGAACATGAAGACGCGTGCGGCCGCGCCCGGCGCGGCCGCGACGGCCGCCGTCGCGAGCGACGATCCGCTGGCGTGGCGCGGCGTGATCGAAGCGGAAGGCGAACCGTTCTTCGGCCGGCTGGCGGCGCTGGCGCGCGTGCACAAGGAGTTGAGCGTCGATTGCGGCCAGCTTCGCCGTATGGCGTTCTCCGCCGCGTCTGCGCTGCTGACGCTCGTGATGAAACTGCAGCAGGACGGCGCGACCGTCGAGTTCCGCGACGTCAACGTGATGGTCGGCGCGCTGTTCCAGTTGCTCGGCATCACCGCCGTTGCCGCCGTCCAGTTGCGCCGCTCGTAGCGCGCGCCCATGAACCGCGCCCGCGCGGCGCCACATCGCAACGATGGAACTCTTCCACGGCACCACCATCGTCTCGGCGCGCCGCGGCGCGCAGGTCGCGATGGGCGGCGACGGCCAGGTCACGCTCGGCAGCGTCGTCGTCAAGCAGAGCGCGCGCAAGGTGCGGCGCCTGTATCACGACCGCATCCTCGCGGGTTTCGCCGGCGCCACCGCCGACGCGTTCACGCTGTTCGAGCGTTTCGAGGCGAAGCTGGAGAAGCACCAGGGCCATCTGCTGCGCTCCGCAGTGGAACTGGCGAAGGATTGGCGCACCGACCGCATCCTGCGCAGGCTCGAGGCGATGCTCGCCGTGGCCGACCGCGAGACTTCGCTGATCATCACCGGCGCGGGCGACGTGCTCGAGCCCGAGTACGGACTGATCGCGATCGGCTCCGGCGGTCCCTACGCGCAGGCCGCCGCGCGCGCGCTGCTCGACAACACGGCGCTCGCGCCCGTCGAGATCGTCAAGCGGGCGCTCGCGATCGCGGGCGACCTGTGCATCTACACGAACCAGTCGCACACGATCGAGTCGCTCGACTGAGAAGTTGTGATGATTTCGTCGCGAGCGGCCCGCTGGCTAGGCGCACGCAGCCGCAGGGCCGAGACATATCAGGCAGATAGGCGAGGCCCGAGCACCGCGCAACGACGCCAGCGGGCCGCGCAGTAGAGAGATTCACAACTTCTGAGATGCCGCGGCGATCGAAGCGATGAACCCGCGCTGCGTTTTCCGGGGCGCGCCCTCCGACTGAACCGGCGAAGGTACACGTGCGGCCCGCGCGGCCGCCGCGTACGCCCGAGCCGCCCGCTGCCATGATGACCCCGAAGGAAATCGTCTCCGAACTCGACAAGCACATCGTCGGGCAGGACCGCGCCAAACGCGCGGTCGCGATCGCGCTGCGCAACCGCTGGCGCAGGCAGAACGTCGCCGAGCCGTTGCGCTCGGAGATCACGCCGAAGAACATTTTGATGATCGGCCCGACCGGCGTCGGCAAGACCGAGATCGCGCGGCGGCTCGCGCGGCTCGCCGACGCGCCGTTCATCAAGGTCGAGGCGACCAAGTTCACCGAGGTCGGCTACGTCGGCCGCGACGTCGATTCGATCGTTCGCGACCTCGTCGACATCGCGATCAAGCAGACCCGCGAAGCCGAGATGAAGAAGGTGCGCGCGAAGGCCGAAGACGCCGCCGAGGACCGCATCCTCGACATCCTGCTGCCGGCGCCGCGCGACTTCGGCTTCTCCGAGGCGCGTTCGACCGAAGCGAACGAGACGCGGCAGAAGTTCCGCAAGAAGCTGCGCGAGGGCGAACTCGACGAGCGCGAGATCGAGGTCGAGGTCGCGCAGCCCGTGCCGACGATGGAAGTGATGGCCCCGCCCGGCATGGAGGAGCTGACGCAGCAGATCCAGTCGATGTTCGCCAATCTCGGCCAGGGCCGTCGCAAACCGCGCAAACTCAAGGTCCGCGAGGCGTACAAGCTGCTCATCGACGAAGAGGCCGCGCGGCTCGTCAACGAGGAGGAGCTCAAGGCCAAGGCGCTCGCCAACGTCGAGAACAACGGCATCGTGTTCCTCGACGAGATCGACAAGATCGCGAGCCGCTCGGAAGTGCAGGGTGCGGACGTCTCGC
>JBKBSH010000292.1:0-3580 GCA_046291795.1 Burkholderiaceae bacterium
GCATCGGTACCGCTCGCGCTCGATGACGCGGTGCGGGCAGGGGTCATTCGTCGCGGGCAGCACCTGATGTTGCAGGGGGTCGGCGGCGGGTTCACTTGGGGCTCGGTTCTCGTTCGTTTCTGATCGGTCGATGAAAGTCGCGTTCGTATTCCCGGGTCAGGGGTCGCAGTCGGTCGGCATGCTGGCGCCGTTCGCGGGCGACTCCGCTATCGAAGACGTGGTGCGGCGCGCGTGCGAGGCGCTCGGCCAGGACATCGGCAAGCTGATCGCCGAAGGTCCGACCGAGGCGCTGAACCTCACCGTCAACACGCAGCCGTGCATGCTGACCGCGGCGTACGCGGTGTTCGCGGCGTGGCGCGCGGCCGGCGGCAGGATGCCCGACCTGATGGCGGGTCACAGCCTCGGCGAGTACACGGCGCTGACGGCTGCCGAAGCGCTGCGGCTCGAGGACGCGGTTGCGCTCGTCCGCTTTCGCGCACAAGCGATGCAGGAAGCGGTGCCGATCGGCACCGGCGCGATGGCGGCGATCCTCGGATTGACCGACGATCGGGTGAAACAGGCGTGCGCCGAGGCTGCGGGGTCCGAGGTCGTCGAGGCGGTCAACTTCAACGCACCGTCGCAGGTCGTCATCGCCGGCCACCGGAGCGCAGTCGAACGCGCTTGCGAGGCGGCGAAGCGGCTCGGCGCCAAGCGCGCGCTGCCGCTGCCCGTGTCTGCGCCGTTTCACTCGTCGCTGCTGAAGCCGGCAAGCGAGCGTCTGCGCGAGCGGCTGGCCGATGTCGCGCTGGCCGTGCCGAAGGTGCCGGTGATCAACAACGTCGACGTGGCCATCGAGACCGACCCTGAGCGCATCCGCGATGCGCTCGCGCGGCAGGCTGCGGCTCCGGTGCGCTGGGTCGAGACGATCGCGAAGATGGCGGCGGATGGCGTCACGCATGTCGTCGAGATCGGTCCCGGCAGAGTCCTGTCCGGGCTGACCAAACGCATCGCGCCGGATGTCGAGAGCCTCGCGATCGCCGATCCGGCCGCGCTGCAGGATGCACTCGCCCGGCTCGGGGGGGCGAGATGAACGCGAACGCCGTTTTCTCGGCGACGGCGCTTGCCGACGAGGTGGTTCTCGTGACCGGTGCCTCGCGCGGCATCGGCCGCGCGATCCTCGACGCCTGCGCGCGCGCCGGGGCGACCGTGATCGGCACCGCGACGAGCGATGCGGGCGCGGCGGACATCACGCAGCGGATCGCCGAACTCGGTGCGCGGGGCAAGGGCGCGCGGCTCGACGTGACCGACGCGGCGCGCGGCGACGCGCTGATCGACGAGATCGCGACGGAGTTCGGCAAGCTGTCGGTGCTCGTCAACAATGCCGGCATCACGCGCGACGCGCTCGCGCTCAGGATGAAGGACGACGACTGGCGTGCGGTCATCGACACCAATCTGTCGGCGGTGTTCCGCCTGTCGCGCGCGGTGCTGCGCGGAATGCTGAAAGCCAAACATGGCCGAATCGTCAACGTGACTTCCGTCGTCGCGTCCTCGGGCAATCCCGGCCAGGCCAACTATGCGGCGGCAAAGGCCGGCGTCGAAGGCATGACACGCGCGCTCGCGCGCGAGGTCGGAAGCCGCGGCGTCACCGTCAACTGCGTGGCGCCCGGCTTCATCGACACGGACATGACGCGTCGTCTGGGCGAGCAGCAGACGCAGGCGCTGCTTGCGCAGATTCCGCTCGGGCGCCTCGGCCATGCCGACGACATCGGCGCCTGCGTCGTCTTCATCGCATCGCCGGCGGCCGCTTACATCACCGGCGCGACGCTGCACGTCAACGGCGGCATGTACATGGCCTGAACGAGGCGAACGCACGCCTGAATCGAGAGGTCGCTCTGTTAGAATCGCGCCCGCTTTTCGGGGCTCGACCGCTCCAGACGACGAAGTATTTCCCCGCAGGAGGAGTGCATGGACAACATCGAACAGCGAGTGAAGAAGATCGTCGCCGAGCAGCTGGGCGTCAACGAAGCGGACATCAAGAACGAGTCCGCCTTCGTCGAGGACCTCGGCGCCGACTCGCTGGACACCGTCGAGCTCGTGATGGCGCTGGAAGACGAGTTCGAGTGCGAGATCCCGGACGAGGAAGCCGAGAAGATCCGCACGGTGCAGCAGGCGATCGATTACGTCAACGCGCACCTGAAGAAGTCCTGAACGCAGCGCGGGGAGCGGCCAGCGATGAGTGGGCGCCGGCGGGTCGTCGTCACCGGTCTGGGCATCGTGAGCCCGGTCGGAAACGACGTCGCAACCGCGTGGACCAATCTGACGGCGGGCAAGTCCGGCGTCTCGCGCATCACGCGCTTCGACGCTTCGAGTTTCCGCACGCAGATCGCAGGCGAAGTCAAGGACTTCGACGTCGCGGCCTACCTTGCACCGAAGGAAGCGCGCCGGATGGATGTTTTCATCCATTACGGCATCGCCGCAGCGGTGCAGGCGATCAAGGACAGCGGAATCGAGATCACCGACGCGAACCGCGACCGCATCGGCTGCGTGATCGGATCCGGCATCGGCGGACTGCCGATGATCGAGGAAAACCACGCGGAGCTGATGAACCGGGGCGCGCGCAGGATCTCGCCGTTCCTGATCCCGGGCTCGATCATCAACATGATCTCGGGCAACCTGTCGATCATGTACGGTCTGAAGGGGCCGAACCTCGCGATCGTCACCGCGTGCACGACGGGGCTGCATTCGATCGGCGAGGCGGGAAGGCTGATCGAATACGGCGACGCCGACGTGATGGTCGCGGGCGGCGCGGAGGCGACCGTCTGCCCGCTCGGTATCGGCGGGTTCGCGTCGATGCAGGCGCTGTCGGTGCGCAATGACGATCCGGCGACCGCGAGCCGTCCGTTCGACCGCGACCGCGACGGATTCGTGCTCGGCGAAGGCGCAGGCGTCATGGTGCTCGAGGACTACGATCACGCGCGCAAGCGAGGCGCTCGCATCTACTGCGAGCTGGCCGGCTACGGGATGAGCGCGGACGCGTATCACATGACCGCGCCGGATGTCGACGGCCCCCGCCGATCGATGCTCAACGCGATTCGCAACGCCGGCATCAACGCCGATCAGATCGACTACCTGAACGCGCATGGGACGTCCACGCCGCTGGGCGACGTCAACGAGACCAACGCGATCAAGCTCGCGCTCGGCGACGCGGCGCGCAGGATCGTCGTCAACTCGACCAAGTCGATGACGGGCCACCTGCTGGGCGGTGCAGGGGGGGTCGAGTCGGTCTTCACGGCGCTCGCCGTGTTCCACCAGGTTTCGCCGCCGACGATCAACATCTTCAACCAGGACCCCGAGTGCGATCTCGACTACTGCGCCAACGAGGCGCGCAGCATGAAGATCGGCGTCGCGCTCAAGAACTCGTTCGGCTTCGGCGGGACCAACGGCACGCTCGTCTTCCGGCGTGTCTGAGCCCTGGCTGCCTTGGGTCGTTCTGCGGCCTTCGCGGTTGCAGCGACGCCTGAACGCGCTGGCCCTGTCGACATCCGCGATGACCTCCGCGCTCCTCGTCGTCGCCGCGTCTCGCGCGCAGACGGCAGCCGAC
>JBKBSH010000293.1:0-3568 GCA_046291795.1 Burkholderiaceae bacterium
GCAGTTCGCGCGCGAGCAGCGCGATGAGTTGGTCGGTTTTCATGACCGGCTCCGGATCAAGGCGGCGAGCGTCTTCAGGCCGCGATGGATACCGACCTTGACGGCAGACTCCGACAGCCCGGTCAGGCGCGCGGTTTCTGCGACGGACAGGCCTTCGAGCTTCACGTGGACGATCGGCAGGCGCTGCTTGTCGGGCAGACCGTCGAGCAGCTTGAGCAGGTCGCGCCGCGTTCCGGCGGGGACCTCGTCGGCCGCGAGCAGCAATTCGTCGACGTCGTCGAGCGAATCGGTCTGTACGTCCGTGCGCGCGCGCCGGCGCAGCAAGTCGATCAGCTTGTAGCGCGCGATCGCGTGCAGCCAGGCCGTCACCGGCTGTTCCGGATCGTAGGTGTGGCGCTGGTTGTGAACCGCCAGCAGGACTTCCTGCACGAGATCCTCCACGTCGTCGGGCAGCCGCGTCATCCGCCTGCGCAGGAAAGCCCGCACATGAACCGCAACCTCGGTCAGGAACCGATGGTAGGCGGCGGCGTCGCCATCCTGCGCGCGGACCAGCAGTTCGTGCAGGCGCCGTTCGGGCTCGTCCTCGTTGACGCGCAATGCCTGTGTCCTTTCTTTCGTTCGCTCCGGCGGTCCGGTTACAGCCGCGCGAAAAAAAAACGGCGTCACGCGATTGTGCTGCAGACTGTAACCGGCACCCGCCGCGGGACGAATGGTCACGCATGCAGCGGCTCACCGCAACGGTGGGCCGGATACTTACAGACCGCGAGGGATGACGATGGAAGCTGCGCTCGAACTCAACGCCACGCTCGGCGGGATGCGTCCGCTGCTGCTCAAGCTGGCCCGGCTGCAGTTGCGCAACGAGGCATGGGCCGAGGACGTCGTGTCCGAAACGATGCTCGCCGCCATCGAGCAGTCCAAGACGTTCGAGGCGCGCTCGAAGATGCGCACGTGGGTCATTGGCATCCTCAAGCACAAGATCGTCGACCAGCTTCGGCGCCAGATGCGCGAGGTGTCGATCGAAGCGCAGATGGAGTCCGGCGAGATCGAGGACTTCGACGAGTTGTTCACGGAAGACGGCCGCCGCCTCGCTCCGGTGCAGCACTGGGGCGACCCGGAGGAGCTGCTGTCCAGGCAGGAGTTCTTCGAAGTGCTGCAGAGCTGCGTCGACGCGTTGCCGAGCAGCCTCGGACGCATCTTCCTGATGCGCGAGTGGCTCGAGTACGAAACCCCCCAGATCTGTAAGGAGTTGAACATCACGGCGACGAACTGCCATGTGATGCTGTTTCGCGCGCGCATGCGGTTGCGCGAGTGCATCGAACTGAAATGGGGCCGGAGCAAGGTGGCATCGTGAAGGAAGCCTGGTTGATGATCCCGTGCCGCGCCGCGCACCGGCTGATCTCCGAAGGCATGGATCGTCCACTGGGCACCGGCGAGCGCCTGCGCTTGCGCCTTCACCTGAGCATGTGTTCGACCTGCACCCGTATCGAGCGGCAGTTGGGCTTTCTCAGACAGGCGATGCGCCGGCTCGGCGAGGGTTAGCCCGGGCGGCTGCGGTGCCCGTCCCCGAAAGTTGCGGTCTCGTGGTGACGCGACATGGCGAATGCAATCAGCCGATACATCGGTCGCGCCCTGGCGCGGTTTCTCAGCAAGCCGCGCGGAACCGCACCGATCGCAACGAGCCCGCCGGCGCTGCTCGCGGCGGCGCTGCAGCCCGGCGACGTGCTGCTCGTCGAGGGCGATACGCGCATGTTCAACGTGGCGCGCGGTAGACCTCGGTATCCGGATGGAAGGCCACCCACGCGAACCAGAACGCCATCACCGAGGGCAGCGGGCGCCGTTGCGCGTCGAGCGCCTGCGCGCTGCGGTGCCGCGCGTCGTAGCGGACGTAGATCGCCTGCCCGCCGACGGTGTCGCGCAGTTCGTGCGTTGCGCGGCCGCGCGCGGCGCTTTCGAGAACGCTGAACGGATAGGCCTTGCGCGCGGCGCCGATCGTCACCCCGAGCACCCATTCCTTCGGCGCGAAGCGCTCGTCGCGATGCTCGACGCTGAACAACAGCCGTTGGACGCGCTCGTAACCGGCGTACGGATCGCGCGCGTAGTCGCGCGCAAACCCGGTGTCCGTGGACAGCACGAGTGTCGCCGGGTATCGCTCGCGCCAGTCGGCCCAGGTCGTGTGCTCCAGCGGCAGTGCCTGCAGGCGCGCGCCTTTCAGGCGGCCGCTGATCGCCTGCTGCTTGAGCTGCGACCACAGCGATTCCGTGCCGCGGTCGTACAGCAGCACGTCGCTGTTGTACAAGAGGCCGGAGACACCGAAGTTCAACGTCTGCCCGCCGAGGTTGGCGTCGAACGCGATGCCGGTGCCGCACAGGGGGCAGTAGGTGACCGCCACCGGCGCGTCGCCGAAGCGGTCGTTGACGACCTCGTGCCAGTTGAGAATCCGTACCGGATACGCCTTGGCCACGCCGTTGTGCACGAGCCCGAGCACGCGGTCGTCGGCGCGCAGGCTGGCGGCGGCGGCGACGACGAACCTGGGCCGGTCGATCGCCGGGATGCCGTCCTTCGGCGGACCTCCGCGTTCGATGCGCTCGACCGGAATCAGCGCGTCGCGGACGTCGAAGCCGTTGTAGGCGGCGGGGCCGGGCGGTGCCGCGAACGCCGTCGCGGCCGCGCACAGCGGCGCCAGCACGGCGAGCGGTCTGAGAAATGCGCTCATGCACCTTGGTCGTGCGCGGCACGCGCCGCTTACGGGACGCGCGAAGGACGCCTGCGAAGCGGAGGCGGCGCCGTGGGCCGACCGAACAAACAGTGCGGCCGCGGTCGCGACCCAGCGCCGGGCGCCGGACTCAGGGGGCGGATTTGTCGATGCGCCGCATCGCGTTGCGCAGCAGATCCATCTGTTCGACGAATTCCTTGCAACACGGACAGCGCCGCAGGTGCAGGCGGACGCGCACGTCCTCGATGAGTTTCAGGTCGCGGTCCATCCGCTCCGCGATCAGGCGGTGCGCCTGCTTGCAGGTCAGCCGCAGGTATCCGAGGGCCATGTCAACGACTCCTGAGCCGGCCGAACCAGTTCTGCTCGAGGCATTCGCGCAGCTTCATTCGCGCCCGGTACAGGAGCACGAACGCATTGGTCGACGAGATCGCGAGCTCCTTGCACACCTCGTCGGTGTCCAGGTCGAGCCACTCGCGCATCATGAAGATCCGCCCCTGATTGGCGGGCAGCTTGTCGATGCACGCCTGCAGGACGGCGAAGAACTGGCTCTGGCTCAGCGCGGCTTCCGGGTCGCCCCAGGTCGGCAGCGGGCGTCCGACGAAGTGGCCGTCCGGATGGAACAGATCGTCGAAGTTCTCCGCCTCGGCCGCTTCCATGCGCGCGTCCGCGGAGACTTCGCGTCCGCGCATGCGGAAGTGATCGATGATCTTGTGCTTGAGGATGCCGACGACCCAGGTCTTCAGTTGCGACTGGCCGGCGAAGCCGCCGGCGCCTTCGAGCGCGGCGATCAGCGTCTCGGACACGACGTCCTCGGCCCACGCGTCGTTGCGAAGCTGCAGCCGTGCGATTTTCAGC
>JBKBSH010000294.1:0-3558 GCA_046291795.1 Burkholderiaceae bacterium
ATCGGTGCGGCACGCGATACACCGACGGGCAGACACGGAGGAGGTGCTCGGCCTACCTGCGTGCGCATCCGGGTGGGCGTGCAGCGTAGGCATCATCAGCCGCGAACGCGGCGGTTGGAGGAGGAATGCCATCTCCTTGCGGCGGAATTCTGCCACGATCATGGCGCGGGCTGCGCCGTCGTGGGTCAACGCCGAGCGAGCGGCCCCGCTCGGTTCAACGCGAGTGCGACGACACCGATGCCGACCAGCGCGATGCCGAGCCACTCGCGAGGCGCGGGACGTTCATTCGGTCGCACGCCCGCCGTCAAATGATCTCGAAATACCGCTTCAGCTCCCAGTCGGTCACGCCGTCCTGCCACTGCCGCCATTCCCACTCGCGGGTTGCCGCGAAGTGATCGACGAAGTCGTCGCCGAGCCAGTCGCGCGCGACGTCGGAGCGCTTGAAGATCTCGGTCGTCGCGGCGAGCGAGCGCGGCGCGCGCGGGACGTTTTCGGCGCCGACGTTCGTTCCGGTGATCGGCGGCGCGGTCAGCTTCAGACCTTTCTCGACGCCGTGCATGCCGGCAGCGACCAGTGCGGCGACGGCCAGGTACGGATTGATGTCGGCGCCGGGGCAGCGCGTCTCCAGCCGCGTGCTCTTGGGCGAACCGGCGATCACGCGGAAGCTGGCGGTGCGATTGTCGATGCCCCAGGTCGGCTTGACCGGCGCCCAGAAGCCGTCGACCAGCCGCTTGTAGCTGTTGATCGTCGGCCAGAACATCGGCGCGAATTCGAGCGCGACGGCGAGCTGTCCGGCCAGATAACTCTCGAAGAGCTTGCTCATCGAGTGCCGTCCCTTCGGGTCGTGGAAGAGGTTCTTCCTGCCGTCCGAAAGCGACTGGTGCAGGTGGCCGCTGCAGCCCGGGTACTGCGCGCTCCACTTGGCCATGAAGCTCGGCATGATGCCGAAGCGCGCGCCGATTTCTTTCGCGCCGGCCTTGAACAGCGCGCCGCGGTCGGCCGCTTCGAGCGCTTCGGAGAACTGGATCGCGGCCTCGTACACGCCCGGCCCGGTTTCGGTGTGCAGTCCCTCGATCGGCACGCGGAACGCGAGCATTTCGTCGAGCAGGGCGTTGAAGTAGTCGCGGTTTTCGTTGGCGCGCAGCAGCGAGTAGCCGAACATGCCGGGCGTGATCGGCGTCGGGTCGACACCCTTCTTCGCCGCCCAGCTCTGCGGCGTCTCGCGGAAGTTGAACCACTCGAACTCCAGTCCGCACATCGGCGCGAAGCCGAGCTTGTCGGCGCGCTTGAGCACGCGCTTCAAGGTCTGGCGCGGGCACAGCGGGTGGGGGCTGCCGTCGGCGCGGACGAACTCGCCGAGGAAAAACGGCACGTTGCCGTCCCACGGCACCTGCCGATACGTCGCGAGATCGAGCCTGACCTGCGCGTCGGGAAAGCCATGGTGCCAGCCGGTGAGCCTGGTGTTGTCGTAGCAGGCGTCGTTGATGTCCCAGCCAAACACGACGTCGCAGAAGCCGAAGCCGCCTTCGACCGCGGAGTGGAACTTGTCCTTGTGCAGGTACTTGCCGCGCAGCACGCCGTCGATGTCGCTGACCGCCACCTTGACCTTGGCCAGGGGCGAGCGCGCGACCGCGTCGAGCGCGCGCCGATCGGCCGATGCCGTGGCTCTCCTTGTCGCCATGCTTTGTCTCCTCCTGTCGTTCTTCGGCGCCCCGCATCCGCGGGCAGCGCGCTGCCGCGAGCGCGACGGCCGCCTCGCGACGACCCGCGAGGGGCTTCCCAGCCCGCTGCGGACCCGCGGGCGAGTCTGCAACAGCTCGCTGCCGATGTCCAAGGCGACGCTCGGACGCGGCGGACGGCTTGAATGTCGCGCCGGTCTGCCCTATTTCCATGTTCTGGCCCGCGGGGCCTGCCCATATAATTCAGCCAGTTACGCATCGGAGCGCCAACCATGCCGATCTACGCCTACAAGTGTTCGTCCTGCGGACACACGCAGGATGTCTTGCAGAAGATCTCCGACGCGCCGCTCACCGTTTGCACGGCCTGCGGTGCGGCGACCTTTGCCAAACAATTGACCGCAGCGGGCTTCCAGCTCAAGGGCAACGGCTGGTACGCCACGGACTTCAAGAACGGCCCGTCGGGCAAGAGCGGCAACGGAGAGCAAAAGCCCGCGACGACCGAAAGCGAGCCTGCCGCGCCGGCGTGCGGCAGCGGTGCCTGCCCGGCGTGTTCCTAGGCGGCGCGCCGTCAAGGGAGGGGAAAGCCGCGGTACGCTCCGCGGCTTTTTTGTTCGGATGCCGAAGAAATACTTCATCACCGGCCTGCTGATCTGGCTGCCGCTCGCGGTGACGCTGTGGGTCCTGGACATCGTCCTGACCACGCTCGATCGCACGCTGCTGCTGCTGCCGGAGGCGTGGCGCCCGGAGCAACTGCTGGGCGTGCACATTCCCGGCTTCGGGCTGATCCTTTCGGTGCTGGTGATCTTCGTCACCGGCGTGCTCGCGGCGAACATCATCGGCGAGCGGCTGTTGCGCTGGTGGGAGGGTCTGCTCGCGCGCATTCCGATCGTGCGGTCCATCTACTCCAGCGTGAAGCAGGTGTCGGACACGATGCTCGCGTCGCAGGGCAACGCCTTTCGCAAGGCGGTCCTGGTCGAATTCCCTCAGCGCGGCCAGTGGGCGATCGGGCTGGTCGCCGGCGCGCCGGGGCCGACGATCGAACGCCATCTGCACGGCGAAACGCTGACCGTGTTCGTGCCGACCGCCCCCAACCCGACGTCGGGCTACACGATCATCGTGCCTGCGGCCGAGGTCAAGGAGCTGGACATCAGCGTCGACGACGCGCTGAAGTTCATCATTTCGCTCGGCGTGGTCACGCCCGGCGGAGCGCGGTTGCACCGGCCGGCTGCGTTGATCCGCGAGGACCCGCGCGCCCAGCCGGGCCGATGAGCGACCGATGATCGATCTCGCCGCGCTCGCGTTCGACGAACTGGCGATGCTGCTGTCGGCGATCGCGTGGGTCCTTATCGTGACCGGAGGATTTGCGTTCTTCGCCACGCATCGCGACGCGATGCTCAAGCGCCGGCTCTGGCCGTGGGCCAACCTGCTGGCGACCGCTTCGTTCTTCGCGCTCGCGGTCTGGGCGAGCGGCGCCTCGGTCGAGCTGGCGCCGCTGCTGCTGGTCGGCGTGGCGGGTCTTGCCGCCTACGGTCATCGCACGGCGCAGTTCTGCGGGCGCTGCGGCGCGACGGTGTTCAGTGCCAACCCCTTCGTGCGCGAGCGATTCTGTCCGAAATGCGCGGCGCGGCTGCGCGTGGACGCGGGTTGAGACTGCGCATGAACCCCTTTAAGCTGCGCGCCGTGACCCAACGAGCGCATCCCGACCCGGGCCGCGCGCAGCGCGCGGCCGGTTCCGTCGCGCCTGCCGCCGCGCGCCGCCGCGTCTACGCCGACCTCGCGCGCCTCGTCGTGCCGCAGGGCTTCTTCTGGGAACGCGATTTTGCCCGCCGCAACGATGGACGCCGGCCGGGCGTGGACAATCTTGCCGCCGCCGTTCGCC
>JBKBSH010000295.1:0-3557 GCA_046291795.1 Burkholderiaceae bacterium
AGGACCATGCCGATCGACGAGTCCAACGTCATGCTGTTCAACCCGGCGACCAAGAAGGGCGATCGGGTCGGATTCAAGGTCGTCGACGGCAAGAAGGTGCGCGTGTTCAAGAGCAATGGCGCCGTCGTCGGCGCCAAGCAGTAAGGCAACGGTGGAGTCGGCGATGGCCCGCTTGCAGACGCAGTACCGCGAGAAGATCGTTCCCGAGCTGATGCAGAAGTTCGGCTACAAATCCGTCATGGAAGTGCCGCGCATCACCAAGATCACGCTGAACATGGGCGTGGGCGAGGCGGTCAACGACAAGAAGAACATCGACAACGCCGTGGCCGACATGACCAAGATCGCCGGCCAGAAGCCGGTGGTGACCAAGGCGCGCAAGGCGATCGCGAACTTCAAGATCCGACAAGGGCTGCCGATCGGCTGCATGGTGACGCTGCGCGGCGCGCGGATGTACGAATTCCTCGACCGTCTCGTGACGATCGCGTTTCCGCGGATGCGCGATTTCCGCGGCGTGTCCGGCCGCGCCTTCGACGGCCGCGGCAATTACAACATCGGTCTGAAAGAACAGCTCATCTTCCCCGAGATCGAATACGACAAGATCGACACGATCCGGGGCCTGAACATCAGCATCACGACGACCGCGAAGACGGACGACGAGGCCAAAGCGCTGCTCGCCGCCTTCCGGTTTCCGTTCCGGAACTAAGCGGGGTGTGAATTGGCGAAGCTCGCACTGATCAATCGCGAAGCCAAGCGCCGGGCGCTCGTCAAGAAGTACGAGGCCAAGCGCAAGGAACTGAAAGCCATCATCGCGGACCAGACGCGGTCGATGGAAGAGCGCATGGACGCGCAGGCCAGGCTGCAGGCGCTGCCGCGCAACGCCAATCCGACGCGGCTGCGCAACCGCTGCGCGCTCACCGGGCGGCCGCGAGGCACGTTCCGCAAGTTCGGGCTCGGGCGCAACAAGGTCCGCGAGGCGGCGCTGCGCGGCGACATCCCCGGTCTGATCAAGGCGAGCTGGTAAGCGAGGAGATTGCACATGAGCATGAGTGATCCGATCGCCGACATGCTGACCCGAATCCGCAACGCGCAGCGGGTCGAGAAGGCCGAGGTGACGATGCCCGCGTCGAAGCTGAAGGCGGCGATCGCGCAGGTGCTGAAGGACGAGGGCTACATCGACGGCTTCCAGGTCGTCGACCAGGACGGCAAGCCCGAACTGCGGATCGGCCTGAAGTACTACGCCGGCCGGCCGGTGATCGAGCGGCTCGAGCGCGTCTCGCGCCCCGGCCTGCGCATCTACCGCGGCCGCGACGCGATTCCGCAGGTGATGAACGGGCTGGGGGTGGCGATCGTGTCGACTTCGCGCGGCGTGATGACCGATCGCAAGGCGCGCAGCCAGGGCGTTGGCGGCGAAGTGCTCTGTTACGTAGCCTGACGGGGCGAGGTCAAGATGTCTCGAGTTGCACGCGTTCCGGTCAAGCTGGCCCAAGGTGTCGAGGTTCAGGTCGGCGCGAACGAAATCACGATCAAGGGTCCGCTCGGCACGCTCAAGCACCCGGTGCCGAAGCTCGTCACGGTGAGCGTTGCCGACGGCAGAGTCAGCTTCGCCGCGGCGGATGCGTCGCGCGAAGCCAACGCGATGAGCGGCACGCTGCGCGCGCTGGTCGCGGGCATGGTCCAGGGCGTCTCGAAGGGGTTCGAGAAGAAGCTCACGCTGGTGGGCGTCGGGTACCGCGCGCAGGCGCAGGGCGACAAACTCAACCTGTCGCTCGGATTCTCGCACCCGATCGTCCATCAGATGCCTGCGGGCGTGAAGTGCGAAACGCCGTCGCAGACCGAGATCGTGATCAAGGGAATCGACAAGCAGAAGGTCGGCCAGGTCGCCGCCGAAGTGCGCGGCTACCGTCCGCCAGAACCGTACAAGGGCAAGGGCGTGCGTTACGCCGATGAGACCGTGGTCCTCAAAGAGACCAAGAAGAAGTAACGCGAGCGTCGGAGTTCAGCATGATCGACAAGAAGGAAGCACGCCTGCGCCGCGCCCGCGCGACGCGCGTTCGGATCGCGTTGCAGCGTGCGCATCGCCTGACGGTGCACCGGACCAACCTGCACATCTACGCGAACGTGATTTCACCCGATGGCGCGCGAGTGCTTGCGTCCGCATCGACGGTCGAGCCCGAAGTGCGCGCGCAACTCGCCGGCGCGAAGGGCAAAGGCGGGAATACCGCGGCGGCCAAGATCGTCGGCGCGCGAATCGCGCAGAAAGCCAGGGCGGCGGGCATCGAACAGGTGGCGTTCGATCGCGCCGGCTTCCGTTTCCACGGCCGCGTCAAGGCGCTGGCCGAGGCCGCGCGCGAAGCGGGCCTGAAGTTCTGAGCACGAATTCACGGAACTGAGCGAGGAACTCGGCGATGGCAAAGATCCAACCCAAAGGGATGCCCTCGGAAGAGCGCGACGACGGTCTGCGCGAGAAGATGATTGCGGTCAACCGCGTCACCAAGGTGGTGAAGGGCGGCCGCGTCCTCGGCTTCGCGGCGCTGACTGTCGTGGGTGACGGCGACGGCCGCATCGGCATGGGCAAGGGCAAGGCGCGCGAGGTTCCCGTCGCCGTACAGAAGGCGATGGAAAAGGCGCGGCGCGGCATGACACGCATCCCGCTGAAGAACGGAACGTTGCATCACCTGGTCGAAGGCAAGCACGGTGCTTCGAAAGTGATCCTCTCGCCTGCGCAGGAGGGCACCGGCGTGATCGCCGGCGGGCCGATGCGCGCGGTCTTCGACGTGATGGGCGTGCGAAACGTGGTCGCCAAGTCGCACGGCTCGACGAATCCGTACAACATGGTCCGCGCGACACTGAACGCGCTCGAGCAGCTGCGCACGCCGTCGGAGATCGCCGCCAAGCGCGGCATGACGGTCGAGCAGATCACCGGCTGAGGTCGTCGCGATGAACAAGAAGACCCTGAAGGTCACGCTGGTCAAGAGCCCGATCGGTTGCAAGGCCGATCACCGCGCGACCGTGCTCGGGCTCGGGCTGAAGAAAATGAACCAGACGCGCGAGCTCGAGGACACGCCGGCCGTGCGCGGAATGATCACCAAGGTCGCGTACCTCGTGCGCGTGGCCTGACGAATCCGGGACGATCGAAATGCGTCTTAACTCTCTGAAACCCGCAGCCGGCAGCAAGCGCGTGCCGCACCGCGTCGGCCGCGGCATCGGCTCCGGCTGGGGCAAGACCGCGGGGCGCGGCCACAAGGGCCAGAAGGCGCGTGCGGGTGGTTTCCACAAGGTAGGCTTCGAAGGCGGGCAGATGCCGCTGCACCGGCGACTGCCGAAGCGCGGGTTCAAGTCGATGTCGCGGCGCTACGTCGAGGCGGTGCGGTTGTCCGAACTCGACAAGCTCGGTGCCGACGAGATCGACCTGATGGCGCTCAAGCAGGCCGGCATCGTGTCGTCGCTCGCGCAGGACGCGCGCGTGATCAAGTCGGGCGAGATCAAGCGCAGGGTGACGGTGCGTGGCATCGGTGTGACCGCAGGCGCGAAGGCTGCGATCGAAGCGGCCGGCGGCC
>JBKBSH010000028.1:0-1788 GCA_046291795.1 Burkholderiaceae bacterium
GGTCACGCGCACCTGCACGGGATTGCTCGCGGTCTGGCCGATCAGCGGCTTCCACGCCTGGTCGTTGTTTGGCGTCCACGCAATCACGCCGCTGGTCGCGTCGATCGTCATGCCGGCGGGCGCGAAGTCGAGCGCGTAGGTCGGCGCGCCGGAGCCCGTGGAGGTGACGGCGCAACCGTAGGCGACGCCCTGGGTGCCGGTCGTCGCGCAGGCGCTCACGTTGACCGTCGGCGTCGTACCGGTGCCGGCGACGTTGAGCTTGACCAGCATGCCGCCGACCGCGTTGGCGTCGTTGTTCGTCAACGCCAGGCGCCGATCGAAGATCGCCAGCCTGCGGTCCGGCGCGCTGCCCGCAGGCAGCGTCGGCGTGAACCACAGGTCGGCGGCCTTCGCCGCCGGCAGGAACGCCGAGTACTGCTCGCGCGGGTACGGAAAGACGTTACCGTCCTCGGCGATCAGGAACCAGTGACCGTCGAGCAGCGTGATCGCACGGGACTGGATGCCGGCATTCACGACGCGAACGAGCTGGCGCGTCCCGAGCGTGATGCCGAGCGCAGCGCGTGTCGGGCCGTCTGTGAACTCGATCGGCTGCGAGATCACGCCTGACGCAGGCACGGTCGCAGGTGGAACCGCGTAGCGGTGCACCCGGAAATACTTCGGGTCGTATCCGATCGTGCTGCCCGTGAACGTGCCGGCGGCGACCGCGGCATGGATTGCCGGGTCGACTTCGGACAGCAGCAGCGGGATTTCGTTGTCGTACGCGTACTGGTCCGGGGCGCTGGCCGCACCCGGATACGCGACGCGCGCCGAGCTGACCGTCGGCGGCGCATTCTTGCGCAGCATGCCGTACAGGCCCATCTGCACCTGGATCTGCGGCAAGGTGCCGCTCTGGTACAGATAGGTGCCGGGCTTGATGTTGTTGTAGGTATAAGTCGCAGTGCCTCCCGGCGGCGCTTCGTGCGTGAACGACCGCACGCGACAGTCGAGCGAACTGCCTGGCGTGCAGTCGGACGTGGTATCCGGGCTGTTGACCGTGGCGTTGGTCTTGAACACCGGCGTCATCGTCGTGTTGTGACCGTGCAGAACGATCGACGTGGGCACCGGCAGTGCGGTCTCGCCGAGCGCGGTGTTGGCGCTCGCGCGGTTGACCAGTGTGATCGTCAGCGTCGGATCGGATGGATTGACCGTGATCGCCGCGCCGGGCGAGACGACCGGCTGATTGATCGCCGATGCCGGATTCGCCAGTTGCGCCGCGGTGCAGGTCGCGGCAACTCGGTAGCCCCACATCCTCACCGTCGAGCCGTCCGGCATCGTTTCGGTGTACTGCGCGGCGCGGATGCACACGTTCATCGCCTGCGCCTGCGGCGTCGCCAGAGCGCACGCCGCCAAAGCCGCTCCGATCGCCACCGCCCGCCGCGTGGCCTTGCCTTTGTTGCTCATAAGCCGCCTCCGTTCCGGGCCCGGATCAGTCGATCGTGACGTTCCACGGCTCGATGACGATCATCGTCATCATTCCGCCGGGGAACACGCCGTTGTTGATGATTTCGCGCTCGTTGTGCGAGTGCATCATGTGGAAGTACGCGCCGCCGGATCCCAGCCGTCCCGCGCCCACCGGCAAATTGCCGGACGCGCCGAGGTACGGGCTGCCCGAGTACATGTCGCCGAAGGTCATCTCCAGCGCGCTCGGAAGCACCGTGGGAGCAGGCCTGCCGCGATCGCTCGGGTCCTGGTGCCGCATGCGCGGGTCGAGCTGCGCGTAGACCGCATCGCAGCTCGCCGGGTTGGCCG
>JBKBSH010000028.1:1943-13411 GCA_046291795.1 Burkholderiaceae bacterium
ACGCGCCCGTCGACCGCGATCGTCCACGTATTGCTGCCGTGATGATGCAGCGGATGCAGGTCGCGCCCGGCGTTGATCACGCGCAGCAGCAGCCGCTCGCCCGGATGAAAGCGCGGCAGCGCGTTGTACGGCTGCGTGGGCAGGTGAGGCGCGAACGCCGCGGTCATCGTGTCCGGCGCGTTGCGGCCGTTGATGAACCAGTACAGCGGGTTGCGTGCCGGGAACGCCGCCGTGTTGACGCTCCACTTGAAGGCGCCGTTGGTGGTGGGCAGCGTGACCGCGGCGGCCTGCCGTCTGACCTCCTCGTGCCATGTCGGATCGATTTCCGACAGTACGAGCAGGTGCTCGCGGTCGAACCGCGTTCCGGCGTGCTCGTAGGCCTGGTCGGGCGCGCCGTTGGGACGCACGATCAACGCGCCGAACAGCCCCATTTCGACCTGCACGCCCATCTGCGTCCCGCTTTGATACAGATACGTGCCGGGCCGCGCGGCGACGAAGCTGTACTTGACGCAACCGCGCGGGCGCGCCTCGCGCGCCAGATTGCCGACCGCGGTGGCGGCGGGCCAGATCGTCGAGCGCTCGGAGTTCGCGCCGCCGATGCAGCCGGCCGGCCGGTTCGTGTTCGTGAATTGGGTCGCGACGACGTCGTTCTGCCCCGGAAAGATGATCGACACGTTGGTCGGCAATTCGTTGATCAGCGTGACCTCGACGAGGTCGCCCTGATTGACGATCAGCGTCGGCCCCGGGTATTGCATCGTCTCGCCGCCGGCGGTCCGCAGCGCGTAGCCCCAGTTGTAGACGCTGCCGCCGTCGGCGGTGCTGATGTAACCGGCCTTGGCGACCAGCGTGAATTGCCGGCCGGTCACGCCGTCGACCTTCGCGGTCGCGGAGGCAGCGGTCGCCGCCAGCGCCGCCGCGCAGATCGCGCGCAGCCCGTTCGTGAGCCAGGATGTGCGTTGCTTGTTCATGCGTTCCTCCCGGCCCGCGCTAGTTGATCACGATGTGGGTCATGATCCCGCCGCGATCCTCGTTGCCGTTGGACAGGTAGTTGAGGTTCGTCGTGTACAGGAAGTAGGTGCCCGGTGCGACGCCAGCCGTGTCGATGATCACGTCGGCGCTTTCGCCGCCGCCGAGGCTCACCGAGCCGACGTCGTGCGTCCAGTCGCGGCCGACCACGCCCGCGGCGGAATCGTCCCTGCCACGCGTGATCGCCGCACCCTGGCCCACCAGCCGCATCGGCAGGCCGAGCGCGGTGACCGTGAAGTATTCGGAGACGCTCGAGTTCGACAGACGCAACAGGATCCGCTGCCCCGCCGTCGCGGTGATCAGCGCCGATTCGGGCTGCGACGACTCGGGCAGCACCGAACCGGGGTCGCCCTCGTCGACCTGCACCGGCGGCAGCGCACCCGGAAAGACCGTGTGCGGATAGCCGCGCCCGTTGATGAAGGTGTGGGTCGCGCGCAGTCCGTGGAACGGCAGCGGCTGCACTGCTTCGTGCAGGTCGTGGAACACGCTGTCGAACGCGCCCAGTTGCAGCGGGTAGTCGACGTCGTAACGCGTGCTTCCGTCGCCGTCGTTGTACGCATACTTCTGGCCTGCGCTGTGGACGAACGAACCGAGCACCGTGCCCGGCGCGAGTGCATCCTGCTTCGGCCGCACGTACAGCGTGCCGAGCATGCCCATGTGCATGTGCTCGGTCGACTCGACGTGGCAGTGCCAGATGTACGTGCCCGGATCGTTCAGCTTGTAGTAGTAGGTGAACGTCGAACCCATGTTGACCACCCCCGAGGCCTCGGGCACGCCGTCGTAGACCGGCGCGGCCTGCGGAAAGCCGTGGAAGTGGATCGAGTGCGCGTCGAACAGGTCCGGCCGGTGCAGCATGCCCACGTTGGTCAGCGCCAGATACACCTCCTGCCCTTCGCGGAACGCGAGGGTGGGCGCCGACCACTTGGCGTTGAACGTGGCTCGCGTCATCACCTCGTCGTTGGGGACGCCGGTCATGTCGGAGAAGCCGAACGTGTAGAAGCGGCCGCCGTCGGCGCGCAGCGCCCAGCCGTCGCCCGCCGCCATGTGCTTGCAGATCTTGGCGGGCGACGTGAGCCCGGCGCTCGCCTCCACGCCGAGGCTGCCCGGCACCGCAGTGGCGTCGGGCGGACACTGCGGGAAGACACCGGCCGCCGCCGTCGAACACAGAAACGCGAGACCGACCCCGGTGACGGTCGACGCGAGTGCGTGCAAGGTTTTCATTCTCTGTCCTCCCCGTGTTTCACGGACCGCACGGCGGCACGTTCTGGTTGCCTTCGTAGGCGCCACGCGACCAGCTGTTCGGCAGCAACAGATTGCGCGGCACACCGATCCGGTCGGCGCTCAGAGCCAGGGCGAAGGCCAGCGACGTCAGCGGTTGCGTGGCGACGTAGTTCTGCCCCGAGTCGTTGGCCGGGCTGCCGTCGAGGATCCGCGGGTCACCGTACGGAGCCAGCGTCACCGGGTCGAGCAGCGTCAGCGGGCCGAAGCGCGTGTCGATGAAGTTGCCGCCCTCGTCGAACGCCGCGGCGGTATTGACTTGCGTCGTGGTCTCGAGCATCTGGATCACCGCGTCGCGGCCGCCGTTGTAGTACGCACAGCGCAGCAGCGGATCGCTGGTCAGGTTGTTGGCTCCGGACACGCCTGTCGTCGACGTCAGCATCGAGTAGTTGGCGGTGAGCTGATACGCGCCGCCGACCACACCGAGATCCGAGAACACCGGTGCGTCACCCGCCGCGACGTTCGGCACCAGCCCGTAGCAGGTCTGCGCCGCCGTGTTGAGCAGGCAGTTGGTCTGGTCCGCGTTCGGGTTGATCTGCCAGTAGAACTGCCGGTTCTCGCGCACGATCGAGTTGTGGATGACGGGGTTCGAGAACAGGCGCTGCGACAGGCCGTTGACGATCGGATCGTTCGCGCCGATCACCCCGGCGAGCGCCGGGCTGTGCGTGCGCGCGGCGATGCCCGCGCCGGGCTGCGGCGTGGACTGGACGTTGCTCCCCACGAAGGCGCGCGAACCCGTCGCCACGCTGTCGTTGCGCACGATCGTGTTGTTGACGATGCGCACGTTGACGGCGTCCTGCAGCGCGATGCCGCCGCCGGCCACGCCGGCCACGTTGTCCTGGATCACGTTGTTGACGATGTCGATCCGGTACGGCGGCGTCGTGCTCAGCGGTCCGGCGTCGTTCAGCGCATCCGTGCCGTTGATACCGGCCAGGCTGATCGCACCACCGTCACCCGCGCCGGCCAGGTTGCCCTGGAAGGTGTTGGCGTTGATCAGCACGTGCCCGGTTCCCGCAGAGCGCCCGTCCTGGGCGACGAGGGATTTCAGACCGGTGATCGCGAGTCCGCCGCCGTTCGGGCTGGTGAACTGGTTGAACGACTGGTTGAACAGGATCTCGTTGTGCGCGATCGTCGGCACGCCGAAGCCGCCCGCCGTCGTTGCGCTCAGGCCGATGTGCGCGATGCCGCCGCCGTCGCCCGTGGAGAAGTTGCCGCAGATGAAGTTGTGCGTGACCCGATAGCCGTCGACGCCGTTGAACAGCGAAATCCCGCCACCCCCGCCGGCGGTACCACCCGCGGTGTTGCCGTTCTGGACGATCTCGTTGTGATGGATCGTCGCGTCCGGCGTGCGCGCGCTGACGTACCTCAGCTCGCCGCCGGCGAACTGCCGCACCAGGTTGACGTGCCCGATCCGGATGCCTCCGCTGAAGATGCCTTGGTTGCCGGTGACACGGTTGTTGGCGATCTCGATGCGGTCGGCGTTGCCGTTGACCATGATCCCGCCGCCCTGGTCGGCGCCTGTGATGGTGAAGCCGTCGATCTGCAGCGCCGGGGCGGTCGAATCGCCGCTCTTGATCATCACGAACACGGCCGCGCCTTCCTCGTTGCCGAACAGCAGCGGCGCGTTGTCGACGGTGTCGCCCGTGCGGCACGCCGCCTCGTTGACCGGCAGCGCCTGGCCGGGCAGCAGGTACTGTGCGCCGTTCGCGTCGGCAAACAGGATCGAGCAGATCTTCTCGCGCCACTGCTGCTGGCGCTCGGTCGGCTGCTTGACCGCGTTGATGAGCGTGCCGCCCGCGCCGAAGCCCTGCAGACGCACTCGCTTGTTGACGATCACCGACTCTTCATAGATACCGGGCTCGACGGTGATCAGCGCACCGGCCGGCGCAGCATCGATCGCGTCCTGGATCTTCTTGTACGTGCGCGCAGGGCCGACGACGATCGGCGCCGGACCACCGATGTGCACCGCGACGCCGCGCGGGGTCGTGCGGCCGTTGGCGCCGGCGCGGCGCACCAGCACGGTGGCCGAGCCGACCCCGAGGCCGGGCGGCACCGTCACGGTGATCTGCGAGTCGGTCCAGTCGGCCTGCGGGACGTTGACGGCCACGACGCTTTCGATCGCCGTGCCCGCATTGCGCACGAACAGTACCTGGCCGGCCAGCGTGCCGAAGCCGTAGTCGCGAGTGATCAGCCGCGGCTCGACTTGGCTGGTGACGGGGTTGACGGCGCTCGGGTCGTCCTGGTTGTACAGCGGGTTGAGCACCTCGGTTTGTCCGAGCGACGTGATCACGATCTGCTGGCCGCCGCCGGACACCCACGGACCCGTCCCCGCCGTGTTGGTCACCGAGCGGATCTCCGGCGTCGTCGAGGGCGCCTCGCAGTCGAGCGCGAACTGTTGCGGGCCGGCGAAGGCCGCGATCGGCAACACGGGCGTGTCCAGATACGTCGTCTTGCCCGGCAGGTACTGGAACGTGTAGCAGAACTGCGTGTAGCTCTTGTTGAAGTGCGGATCGAGCTCGACGGCCTGCGCACCGTTGGCATCCAGCACCGGGTTTCCGGATGCGTCGAACTTGGGCCGGTACGGCGAGTTCAGGCACGCCTGGACCATGTTCGGGCTCACGCCCGACGGGATCGGAATGTTGTAGCTGAAGGTCGACGGCACCAGCGCGTTGTAGGTGCCGAACCGATCCGAGTACACGCGCGAGAACTCGCGCCCGCCCTGATCGCGCAACGAGATCGGCATGAACGGCGGGCCGTACTTCTCGCCGAAGGCCGGCGCGAACGGGCTGAACTCGTTGGCCAGGTCGTCGAGAATCATTCCGACGATGTGGCCGGCGACCGGCGCCTTCGTGAACAGGTAGAAGTTCGCCGGGGCGTTCTGCTGCGCCGCCAGCGTGACCGCGAGCCGGTCGCACAGCGGACGCTTCTTGCCGACGTACGTGGGCGGATAGCTCGTTGCGTTGATCGGCGGGTTGTCGCGATACTCGGGCGGAATCGGCACGCCCGGGAACAGCGACAGCTCGGCGGGCACCGGGTACGGGCGCTCGCCGACGCACTCGGGAGGCAGAGCCTGCGTGGCGACCGCGTAGTACTCGCCGAAATCGACGTTCTTGTCCTCTTCCTTCTGCACTTCGTAGCCCGGCGGCGGAACGACCTCGACGATGTAGTTGCCCGGGACGAGCGGTGTGATGCCGCCGGTGCCGATGCCGTTGGGCTCGTAGTCGGTGAAGGCGAAGCCGCCGTCGAACACGGCCGGACGCACCTGGTTGTAGTTGCGCAGACCGTCGAAGCAGTCATTGGCGGCGACCAGGCTCGGCATCTGGTTGTCGCCGGCGCAGTTGGTCGGGTTGGCGGCGTCCCAACTGTCGGTCTTGACTTCGGCGACGGCGTCGTTGGCGTCGATGATGCTGTCGCCGTTGACGTCGAGGATCTTGCGGCGGTCGGTCGGATCGGCGCGGTACAGCCGCACCGTCACGTCCGGGATGCCGGGCTCGTTGTTTTCGCCGAAGGCAAAGCGCGGGTCGGCCTCGGCGCGCGTGCTCGCGTAATAGACGATGCCGGAGATGCCGCCGTTTTCGTTGCCGCGGTACGGCGCCTTGCCCCAGTCGATCAGGTTGGTCGTCCCCATGAAGTTCTGGGTGCCCTGCAGCAGCACCGGCCCGGTTTCCGTGCGATACGGCAGGCCGCCGTTTTCGGGCTGCGGCTGAGGATTGAGCTTGTTGCGCGAAGGCATGGTCCAGCCCTGGTCGGGCGGCACCGGCCCGCCGGCGTCGACGACGACGGTGGCGCCGGTCGCCTTGAAGCGCGCGAAGTCGACCTCCGAGACGAGCCAGTTGAAGAACGGGAAGATCTCCGTCAGTTCGTAGTTACCCGCCTCGTCGGTCGCGGTCGCCTGGTAGATCGAGCCGTCGCGCCAGCGCAGGTTGATCGCCTGCCCCGGGATGCCCGGCTCGTCCGGAGCGCAGAAACCGTCGGCGTTCCTGTCGTAGCAGACCTTGCCTTCCCACTTGGCGAACCAGTTGAACACCGGCACGTCGTTCAGCGCGACTGCGCTGCCGTCCACCGGCGTGACGAAGTCGTACAGCGCGAAGATCTGATCCAGCGCCTGGTCCCACACCGCGAGCTGGTACCGCGTGCCGGCTTTCAGCCCGTCGATCGAGAACGTGCCGTCGGCATTGCACGGCTGGGCGTAGACGCCGCGCCCGCCGCCGACGCCGGCGGCGACCTCGTTCAGTCCGATCCAGCACTGGGTGAAGACCTCGCCGTTGTAGAAGGCGAAATTGGGCGGCCGCGACATGTGCGTGTTGACGATGCGCCCGCTGACGCGGCTGGGACCCGTGCTTGCCGACAGGTCGTTGAATCGGCGCACGAAGCCCATTTCCACGTGATGTCCCGGCGGGCCGAATTCCTTGAAATACGGCGGCTCGCCGGCCTTGACCCAGGCGTCGATGCCCCACGTGCCCTCGATCGTCGAGGTCTGGGTCCACTGGCCCCAGCGGATTCGGTTCGGGTCGGTGCCGTTTTCGTCCTGGTACACGCCCGGGCACTCGGCCTCGGTCGGCCGAAACAGCGGCGGCAGCGCGAAGATCGTGTACTTGGCCGGCGCGAGGTTCTTGATGCGCAGCACGCCGTTGACGTCGGTCTTCAGGATCGCCGAGCCCATCGACGCGACGCTGCCGTCGGCGTTGTAGGTCGTGCCGAGGGGATTGCCGAACGTGTCCGCGAAGATGCGGCCGCCGGAAGCGCCATAGGTGCCGCCGGCGTCGTACAGATGCACTTCGAAGCCGCACAGCCCGCGCTCCTGCGCGGGCGGCGCGTCGGCGACGTTGTTGATCGGGTTGTCGTCGTTGAACAGGAACACCGAGATCTGCGCGGTCTTCAGCGGCAGCGCGTCGACGACGACGTCCACGCTGGTCTGCCCGGGCCGCACCGGCGCGCCGCCCATCGCGTACACGCCGGCGCCGGTCGTGTCCGGCAGCGGCAGCACGGAAACGAAATACCGCTTGGTCGTATCGGTCAGCGCGACCGCTGCGGATGCGCCCGCCGACTCGCCGGTCGCGACCACCGGCATGTAGCTGCGATGGAAGCGCAGCGACAGCGTATCCGCGCTCGCGCTCGCCGGGCACCCGGCCGGCAGCGGCGTGATGCCGGTGCAGCCCGGAATCACGTCGTGCGTTCGGTCTTCTTCGACCGTGTAGCGGAAGCCGGTCGTGATCGGCGTCCGGTCGGGCGTCATGACGTTGATCGTCAGCGCACCCGCATCGAACGCAAGCAGGCTGCCGACTACGCCCACGACCGCGCCGATCGAGCGCATCGTCCGTTTCCACCCGCCCCGGTTCTGACGCATAGAACCCCCCTCGTTGCCCGTTCAAACCCACGCGGATTACCGCGTCGTTAGGGCACGCATTTTTGGGATCGCGGGCCGGATCGTCTGTAGGTCGATCGACTACTCGCGGCGGTGTGAAACACCCGCGGCGTGATGCCGCGAACATGGGTAGGAACCACCCGCCACTTAAGCGGGCTTAATCGCCCCGCGCGACGCGCGTCGCCGCGGCGGCTCAGCGCGAGTTCGCCGCCAGGCGCGCGAGGACGCGCGGCACGTAGCGCTGCGTCTCGGCGTACGGCGGAATGCGATGCCCGGAACGGATCACCGCCTGCTCGCCAGCGTTGTCCGGGCGGCGCGCGAGTCGCAGCTCGCCGCCGAAGAGTTCGAGCAATTGCTTCAGATAGCGCGCGCCGGCGCGCACGTTCTCACGCGGATCGAAAGGATCGACGACACCGAACCGCGAAGCGGTCGCCGGCATCAACTGCATCAACCCCTGCGCGCCCTTGGGCGACACCGCGCGCGGGTTGTAGTCCGACTCGACCGCGATCACGGCCTCGAGCAGGTGCGGCGAGACCTGCTCGCTCGCCGCGACCTCGTGCACGATGGCCTTGATGTCGGCAGCAGCGGGCGCGATCGCGCGCGCCTCGGCGCGCGGCGCGTCGATCAATACGCCCGGCGCCTCGGCGCTGCGGAAGTCGGACAGCACGATCGCGCCACCCGCGGATTGCCCGACGTAGACCTGCGCGGCGGCTGGTGCGACGGCCGCCGCCGCGACGAGGCAGACGACGATACCGACGGCGGTCGGGCGACGAACGGGATGGGACATCCCGTTTGAATACCGCGCCCGCGCGGCGCGCGACAGTAGGGCCGTTCCCCAAAGCGCGGACGAAGCGACCCGCGACCGCGCAGCGGTCAGAAACGCCGGTAGATGCCGACCTGATAGAACTGCGCCTTGAACGGATCCAGCCCGGGGCTGCCGCGGCCGCCGAGCCGCCAGTCGCCGCGCTGTTCGTAGTAGTCGAACTTCGCGTCGACGCTCCAGTCCCTGCCGATCGCCCAGGCGAGCTTGATCCCGGCGGTCACCGCGCCGAACGCCGACAGCCGATGGTCGGCCGAGTAGTACGGCGGCCGCAGCGACACGACCGGCGGAAACGCGCTGCCCGGGATCGGATCGACGTAGAAGCTCGCCGAACTCTGCGTGTGGTAACGCACGCTCGGCGTCACGGTCAGCGAACGCATGGGCTGCACCCACTCGAAGCCGAACGTGTGCGCCTTGACCTCGAACGTGTCGGAGTAGTAGCGGTAGCTCGAGCGAAGTGTGGCGCCCGGTCCGGCGAAAAAGTGGTTCCACCGTCCGAGCAGCGCAGTCTGGTTGCGCTCGCGCGGGCGGTTGTCGAGGAACTTGTACGGGTCGCTGAAGAAGCCGCGCCCGCGCGAGTGCGTCAGGTTCGCCTGCACGATGTCGCGCGGCGTGACGACCTGCGTCAGCCCGACGATGAAGTCGTTGACCTTCTTCTTCTCGTCGGACGTGACGCTGCCGCCGCCGGTGTCGTTCGGCTTGATCGTGTCGTCGCTGTAGCCGGCGCCGACGACGATCGACGTGTTGTTGTCGTCGCTCGACATTCGCACGTCCGCGCTCAGCGCGCGCGACTCGTAGTCGTCTTCGGTCGAATACGCGACGCCGAAGCCGACGGCGGCGCGGCGGAAGTAGCGCGTGAGCCTGAGGTCGCCCGCGTGGCGCTCGTCTTCCATCCGCGATGCGCTCGAGATCGCCGAGTGATAGCGCGGCGAAGCGCCGGAAACCGCGTCGCGCACGATCGAGCCTTCGAGCGACCACTGCCGGCCGAGCGGGGTCAGCACGTACAGCGACGGGCTGCTGACGTGGATCCGGTCCAACCCCGGCTGATAGTCCTTGTAATAGAGGTACTTGAGCCCGATCAGCCCCTGCTCGGGCGCCGTTTCAGCGAACGCCACGCCCGGCAGCGCCATCGCCGCAGCGAGGATGGCGAAGCCGGATTCGGCGTCGCGCGCCGGCTCACGCGTCGCCGCCCGCGCGGCGGCGTCCTTATCGATGATCACCGCGGTCGCTTTCCTTCCCGAGCGCTCAATTGCATCCGCAGCCGCCGCCGCCGACACCGTAGCCGCCCGAGGCGTTTTCCTTGCTGAAGTAGATGTGCTGCTCGAAACGAGCCTGCAGCGGATCGGCCTCGAAGGTCATCTCGGGCTTCGCGAGGTAGCCCTTCTCCCACGGTTGCACCGGCTGCAGACCGGCGCAGCCGGCGGCCGCGGCCGCGGCCGCGATGCACGCGATACGAAGACCCCGCATACGCTGTTTCTCCCGCTCATGGCTTCTTCGGCAGCGCCTGCCGGATGCGCTCCTCGAGCTCGTTCTTGTCCTGCTCGCGGAAGCCGGCGTGAGCGTATAGCACGCGGCCGTCGGGCGCGACGAGGTACGAGCTCGGCATGCCCTTGATGCGGTAGCTCTTCGGCGATTCGCCCTGCGTGTCGAATGCCACCGTGAACCTGGCCGGCGTCTCCTTCAGAAACTGCTCGGCGTCGGCGCGCTTGTTGTCGACCGCGATGCCGACGATCTGCAGGCCGTGGCCGCCGTACTTGGCCTGCATCTCGTTCATCCACGGGAACGACTGCTTGCACGGACTGCACCACGAAGCCCAGAAATCGACGTAGACGAGCCTGCCGCGCAGGTCGGACAGGCGAACCTGGCCCGACGCTCCCGGCAAGTCGAAGGCCGGTGCGGGTTGGCCGACTTCCGCCGCGAGCGCCGCACCGAATTGCAGCGAAGCCCCGAGCAGGGCGGCGATTCCGAATTTGCGCAGTTTCACGAGCACTCCTTGTCGTTGGTTTCGTCAAGATTCAGTGCGAATGTCGCCGGCGCCCGGCGAGCGCGGCGAGCAGGCCGAGCGCGACGAGCACCCCGCCGCCGAGCGCGCCGGCACCGCCGAAGCCGACATTGGTCGGCCCACCGACCGCCGCTGCGGCGACCTGCCCCTGCCCGGAAAGCGTCACGACGGCGGGCGCCGGTGCGTTGCTCATCACCTGCAGGCTGCCCTGGTGTGTCCCCGCGGCATCCGGCCGATACGCAATCATCACCGTGCAGTTCGCACCCGGCGTCAGCGCAAACGGCGGCGCGCCGCAACTGCCGCCGGCGACGAGTTGGAACGGCGCGTCGACGACGATGTCATCGACGATCAGATTGGTCATTCCGGTGTCGGCGATCGTCAGCGCGCGCGCAGCGGCCGCGGTACCGACCCGCACGGGGCCGAAGTCGACGGCGGTCGGATTGGGTGCGGCGTTCGCGGCGGCGACGGCCGAGCCGGTTCCGGCGAGGCTTGCGGCGAGGGGCGACGGCGCGCCGCCGCTCACGATCGACAGCGTGCCGCTGCGCGCGCCCGCCGCTGCCGGCGCGAAACTCACGTCGATCGAGCAGCTTGCCGCTTGCGCCAGCGCCTGACCCGCGCGGCAGGCACCGGCCGCGCCGGCGACGATGTTGAACTCCGGCGACGCGGTCACGCTCGCGAGCGTCACGCTGCCCGGCCCGTTGTTGGTCAGCGTCAGCCGCTCCGGGATCGACTGCTGGCCGACCGCGGTGACGCCCGCGAAGCTCACGGCGGACCGCGACAGCGCGACCGCGGGAACCGGCGCGGTGGTCCCGGTGCCGCTCAGCGCCACGCTCGCCGGACTGCCCGTCGCGTTGTGCGTGATCGCGAGCGTGCCGTTGACGATCGCTGCCGCCGTCGGTGCGAAGTTCACGTTGACCGTGCACGACTGGCCGTTGGCGAGATTTGCGCCGACGCAGTTGCCGGTCGTCACGAACGCG
>JBKBSH010000002.1:0-16043 GCA_046291795.1 Burkholderiaceae bacterium
CGGCGGCGACCAGATTGCAGAACAGCGGGTCGAAGTAGATCGGGTACTTGCGGAAGGCCTGGTTCAGGCTGGTACCCGTCTCGATGTCCATCCTGATGTCGTTCAGCAGCCGCGACATCGACGGGTTCGCGTGGCCGCGCGCGACGATGTCGAAGCACTGCAACAGCGGCACGCCGGCGCGCAGCATCGTCGAAAGCTGTCGCGTGAAAATGGCGAGGTCCTTCTCCGAGATCTTGCGACCGCGTGCGAAGCTCTGCTTCTTGATCTTCGACACCATGATGCCGCGCCGGCGCAGCGACGCGGCGACGACCGACTCGCCGCCGGCGCGCATCTCGCCTTTGACGACCTTGCCGGTCTTGTCGCGTCCCTCCCAGTGGAAGACCGACTCGCGCACGACTTCCCGCGGTTTGGCGATTGCACCCGTGGCCATGCTTGTCTCCGCCTGCCTGCTTCAGTGAGTCCGGATCAGTCGTTGGTGCAGCCGAGCACCTCGTCGACCGAGGTTACACCTTGCCGCGCCTTCAACAGGCCCGACTGCCTAAGATTCTTGACGCCCTCGCGCTGCGCCTGCTGCGCGATCTCGAGCGAACTGCCGCCCTTGAGGATGATTCGCTGGATCTCCTCGGTGATCGGCATGACCTCGTAGATGCCGACGCGGCCCTTGTAGCCGGTGCCCTTGCAACGGTCGCATCCGACCGGCCTGTACGGCACCCAGCTTCCGTCGAGATCCGCTTCCGAGTACCCGGCCGCGAGCAGCGCATCCTTCGAGAGGTCCGCGGGCTGCTTGCACGTGCACAGGCGGCGCGCCAGGCGCTGCGCGGTGATCAGGATGACCGACGAGACGATGTTGAACGCCGGCACGCCCATGTTGGCGAGCCGCGTCAGCGTCGACGGTGCGTCGTTCGTGTGCAGCGTCGACATCACCATGTGTCCGGTCTGCGCTGCCTTGATCGCGATGTCGGCAGTCTCGAGGTCTCGAATCTCGCCGACCATGATGATGTCGGGATCCTGGCGCAGGAATGCGCGCATCGCGCTGGCGAAGGTCAGACCCGCCTTCTCGTTGACGTTGACCTGATTGATGCCCGGCAGCTGGATCTCGGCCGGATCTTCGGCCGTCGAGATGTTGACGCCGGGCTGGTTCAGGATGTTCAGGCACGTGTACAGCGACACGGTCTTGCCGCTTCCGGTCGGGCCGGTGACCAGCACCATGCCGTACGGACGCGTGATCGCGTCCAGCAGCGACTGTTTCTGCTCAGGCTCGTAGCCGAGCGCGTCGATCCCCATCTTCGCCTGCGATGGATCGAGGATCCGCATCACGACCTTCTCGCCGTACAACGTCGGCAGCGTGCTGACGCGGAAGTCGATCGCGCGTTGGCCCGACAGCGCGAGTTTCATCCGCCCGTCCTGGGGGACGCGCTTCTCGGAGATGTCGAGCTTGGAGATGACCTTGATGCGGGTGACCAGCCGTTCGCGGATCGCCAGCGGCGGCTGTGCGACTTCGCGCAGGACACCGTCGACGCGGAAACGGATCCGGTAGAACTTCTCGTAAGGCTCGAAGTGCAGATCCGACGCGCCCTCGGTGATCGCATCGAGCAGCAGCTTTTGGAGGAACCGGACGACGGGCGCGTCGTCGACCTCGACCGTCGACTCGTCCTTGGACTGCTCCGGCGACTCCTGGATCAGTTCCTCGAAGTCGACGTCGTCGCCGACGATCGCATCGAGTGACTGTGCGACCGACTGCGATGTGGACTCGATCAGCCTGACGAGCTTGTCGTGCTCGACCACGACGACGTCCAGAGCGAGCTGAGTCTGGAACTTGACCTGATCGAGCGCCTGGAAGTTGGTCGGATCCGAGACCGCGACCGCCAGCCGGTTGCCGCGCTTGCGCAGCGCCAGAACGCGCAGCGATGAGACGAGCTTTCGATCGATGATGTCCTTCGGGAGCTGATCGGCGTCGAACGCCGAGAGGTCGAGCAGCGGGTGTCCGAAGGTGTCTGCGGCGAACTTCGCGATGTGCGAAGACGACATGCCGATCTGATCGGCGACGGCCGTCAACTCGTCGATGAATTGCGTGTTGCTCGACACGGCCTTGCGCGCCAAAGTTTCGGCGCGGTCCGGCCTCAGCTTGCCTTGTTGGACAAGGGCGCGGGCAAGACCGGTCAAGGCGCCTGCGGCGGCGGCTGGACCTTGAGTGACGGCTGACATGGATACCGAAGAAGGGACGGGCGGCCCTTTATAACGTCCGAGGTGCGCACCGAAGCCTGAAGATACTGCCGATAAGCCCCTAATTTGTAAAGCTAAGTCCCCCAAAGAGGCGTCATCCGCAGCGACGCCTGGCGGGCGCGCTTCGCATGCCCGTTGTCGACGGCCGTCGTCTGCCTGGCGTATCGGGACACGTGTTGATGCCGGCGGGAAACACCGGAAGCGACCGGCACCCGGGCCGCGACGCTCGCGGCACTTGGAGATCTCGTGGACGCAGGATCCGCCGCGAGTGGCCACGCATCCGGCGGCGTTCAATCGACCGACGCGATCGCCGATCGGGCCGCCAAGGAACCGCGAACCGCAGAACGACAAGAGCCCGGGCGGCTTTGGAACGGACTCTGGTCGGGGTGAGAGGATTCGAACCTCCGACTCCTGCGTCCCGAACGCAGTACTCTACCAGACTGAGCTACACCCCGATGCCGCTCGACTCTTCGTCGTCAGCTTGCGCCGCTAGCGGTCTCGCCGCATCGCGAAGCGGTTCAATTCTAACAAAGACTGCTTGAACTCCGAGTCGGTCAGCGCTTCGACCGCCTCGAAGGCGAGCGCCGACTCCTCCTCCGCACGTCTGCGCGCGTAGTCGAGCGACCCGCTCGTGCGCACGATCTGCGCGATCTCCGCAAAGTCGCCGCCACCCTCGCGGATTGCCCGCTCGACCCGCGTGCGATCGGCCGGCGTCGACGACCGCAACGCATGAATCAGAGGCAACGTCGTCTTGCCTTCGCGCAGATCGTCGCCGAGGCGTTTGCCGATATCGTCGGCATTGCCCGAGTAGTCGAGCACGTCGTCGATCATCTGGAACGCCGTACCGAGACTGGCGCCGTAGCGGGCGCAAGCCGCTTCCGTCGACGGATCGGCGCCGGCAAGGACGGCTCCGATCCGTGCCGCCGCCTCGAACAAGGTCGCGGTCTTGCGTTCGACGACCATCAGGTAACGGGCTTCGTCCACCGAAGGATCGTGGACGTTCATCAGTTGCAGCACCTCGCCCTCGGCAATCCGATTGGTCGCGTCCGCCAGGATGCGCATCACGCGCATGCTACCGGCGTCGACCATCATCTGGAACGACCGTGAGTACAGGAAGTCCCCGACGAGGACGCTCGCTGCGTTTCCGAACATCGCGTTGGAGGTTGCGCGTCCCCGGCGCAGATCCGATTCGTCGACGACGTCGTCGTGCAGCAGCGTGGCCGTATGAATGAATTCGATGACGGCGGCAAGCTGCGTGTGCGCTGTGCCACGGTAGCCGAGGGCGCGAGCAATCAGCAGGAGCACGGCGGGACGCAGGCGCTTGCCGCCGCCGCCGATGATGTACTCGCCGATCGTTCCGATCAGTGCGATGTCCGAACGCAGGCGCTCGCGGATGACGGCATCGACGCCGCACATGTCGTCCGCAATCGGGGCGAGGATTCGGGCCAGCTCGGGCGCGCCCGTTGGCGAAAATGGCATGGCAGACGCGTGCGGCACGTGCGGTGGCGGGACCGGAGCTTCCCGGCGGCGGCCCGCATTATAGGAGCCGCCGCTCGGGGACGTCGCGGCGTCGAGTTCCGGCGATGCCGCGTGTGCGAGTTTGACTCGCCGCAGCCAGTATTGAGATAATTCGCCGTTTTCCTAGTTGCCTGGCACGGCCGGCAACGTGCCACGACGCTCAGGAGTGCAGACATGTTCGCGGTGATCAAGACGGGCGGCAAGCAGTATCGTGTTGCGCCCGGTGACAAATTGAAGGTCGAGGCCCTGCCCGTGCAACCGGGTCAGCAGATCACGCTCGATCACGTACTGGCCATCGGCGGCGGCGAAGGAGTCCGCGTCGGCACCCCGCTCGTGGCGGGGGCGGCGGTGACAGCGACCGTGCTGGCGCACGGCCGTCATCCGAAGGTGAAGATTTTCAAGTTGCGCCGACGCAAGCACTTCCAGAAGCACGCCGGACACCGGCAGAACTTCACCGAAGTACGCATCGATTCGATCGGTGGTTGATACCGTCCGGAACACGCAGCGAGAGAGGTCAGAGCATGGCACACAAGAAGGCGGGCGGGTCGTCGCGCAACGGACGCGACTCGCAGGCCAAGCGACTCGGAGTCAAGGTGTTCGGCGGCGAGGCCATTTCGGCCGGCGCGATCATCGTGCGCCAGCGGGGAACCAAGTTCCACGCCGGCGACAACGTCGGGATTGGACGCGATCACACGCTGTTCGCGCTGGTCGACGGGACTGTAAATTTCGCGGTTCGTGGCGAGAACAATCGGCAGACCGTCAGCGTGACACCGCAGGTCAGCTGAGCGCGCCTGCAGACGCCGAGCGTTCACCGGCAACGGCCCTGCCGCGATCCGGCAGGGCTTTTTGTTTCACGCGATTCGTATGAAGCTCGTCGACGAAGCACGCATCGAGGTTGTCGCAGGCCGCGGCGGCGACGGCAGTGCGTCGTTTCGCCGTGAAAAGTTCATTCCGAAAGGCGGTCCGGACGGCGGCGACGGTGGCCGCGGCGGCAGCGTCTGGGCGATTGCGGATCGCAACGTCAATACACTGATCGACTACCGCTACACGCGCCGATTCGAGGCCGCGAACGGCGAACCGGGTCGGGGCTCCGATTGCTATGGTGCCGCGGGCGCCGACATCGAGTTGCGCGTTCCGGTTGGCACCGTGATCTCCGACGAGGAAACCGGCGCCGTGCTCGCCGATCTCGCGGCCGACGGCGAGCGCGCGCTGCTCGCGAAGGGCGGAGCGGGCGGGCTCGGCAACCTGCACTTCAAGTCGAGCACGAACCGAGCGCCGCGACAGTTCACTAAAGGCGAACCCGGTGAGCGGCGGCTGCTGCGACTGGAGTTGCGCGTCCTCGCCGACGTGGGTCTGCTGGGCATGCCGAATGCGGGCAAGTCGACCTTGATCGCCGCGGTTTCGAACGCGCGACCAAGGATCGCCGACTATCCCTTTACGACACTGAGCCCGCATCTGGGCGTCGTCCGGCTGGAGGTCGGAAGCAGCTTCGTGGTCGCTGACGTTCCCGGTCTCGTCGAAGGCGCGGCCGACGGGGCGGGCCTCGGTCACCGGTTTCTGCGTCACCTGAGCCGGACGCGGCTGCTGCTGCACGTGCTGGACATCGCGCCGGTCAATCCGGAGGCCGACCCGGTCCATGACGCGCGCGCCGTCGCGGCCGAGTTGAAGAAGTACGACCTCGCGCTGTATCGCAAGCCCCGCTGGTTCGTGCTGAACAAAATCGACCTGTTGCCCGTAGAAGAACGCGCACGACGGGTCGATCAGATCCGTCGTCGGCTCAGGACCAAGGCGCCGGTCTTCGCGATCTCGGCCGCTACCGGCGAGGGATGCACAGAGCTGATGTGGGCCGTTCAACGTTTCCTGCGGGCCGAGAAGCCCGCTGTCGAGGCGACGAACGATCCGCGCTTCGCGGTCGGGGCGGACCTGACATGAACTCGCCTTCCGTGGTCGCTTCGGCACGGCGCGTGGTGGTCAAGGTCGGAAGCAGCCTTGTCACCAACGAGGGCCGCGGACTCGATCTCGACGCGATCACCCGTTGGGCCGAACAGATCGCGACGGTCCATTCGCTCGGCAAGCAGGTTCTGCTCGTATCGAGCGGAGCGATCGCCGAGGGCATGCAACGGCTCGGATGGTCGAAGCGCCCTCGGCAGATCCACGAATTGCAGGCGGCGGCGGCCGTCGGACAGATGGGCTTGGCACAGGCGTACGAGGCGCGGTTCCGAGCGTTGGGTCTGCGAACGGCGCAGATACTGCTGACGCACGCCGATCTCGCCGACCGCGCACGGTACCTGAACGCGCGCTCGACGCTGTTCACGCTGCTCGAACTCGACGTCGTCCCGGTCATCAACGAGAACGACACGGTCGTCACCGACGAGATCAAGTTCGGCGACAACGACACGCTCGCGGCACTGGTCACGAATCTCGTCGAGGCCGACGCGCTCGTGATCCTGACCGACCAGGCGGGGGTCTTCAGCGCCGACCCGCGGCGCGATCCTTCGGCGACGTTGATCGGGGAGGCGCGGGCGGGCGATCCCTATCTGGAGACGATCGCCGGGGGTGCGGGCAGCGGGATCGCGCGCGGCGGGATGATCACCAAGATCCTTGCGGCGAAGCGGGCCGCACGCAGCGGCGCGCATACGGTCATCGCGTCGGGACGCGAGCCCGACGTGCTGGCGCGGCTCGCGCGCGGCGAGCGCATCGGCACGCAGCTCACCGCCTCGATGCCGATGCTGACCGCCCGCAAACAGTGGCTCGCCGATCACCTGCAGTTGAAGGGGCGGGTGGTCGTCGACGACGGCGCTGCGCGAGCGCTGCGCGAGGGCGGCAAGAGCCTGCTACCGATCGGTGTCGTCGAGGTGAAGGGCGAATTTGCTCGCGGTGATGCCATCGCGTGCCTTGATCGCAGCGGTCGCGAGATCGCGCGCGGCCTGGCGAACTACGCCAGCAGCGAAGCGCGCCTGATCGCGGGCAAGTCGACGAGTGAGATCGAGTCGATTCTCGGCTTCATCGAGGAACCCGAGCTGATCCATCGGGACAACCTCGTTCTGAGCTGAAAGCTCAGAACGAGGTTGCGGCGGAGGCTAACCCGCGCAGCGGGTTAAGCGAGCGCAGCGAGCGGCCGGAGCCACAACCGCCGCGAAGCGGCGTGCGGATGTGTTCAGCCGGAACCCGGCACCAGATCGCCGCCGAAACCAGCGCGACCCTATGCGTCGGGCGGTGTGGCGGGCGCCGCGGCGTCCCCGCACTCGATGCGATCTGCGGCCGCCGACGCTCGCGCCGCGGTCCGTCGTTCGCTCCGGAACACGAAGCGCGACAATTCCGAAAGCGCCTGCCGATATACGGCGCGCTTGAACTCGATCACCGTGTCCAGCGGTATCCAGTAGTCGTGCCAACGCCAGGCATCGAACTCGGGCTTTTCGCTGCGGCGCAGACATACATCGCAGTCGCGCGCGAGCAACCGCAGCAGGAACCAGATCTGCTTCTGCCCGCGGTAGTTACCCCGCAGATCGCGCCGGATCCACTGCTCGGGAACGTCGTAACGCAGCCACTGACGCGTACGGGCGATGACCTTCACTTGCTCCGGTCTCAGCCCGATCTCCTCGTACAGCTCGCGAAACATCGCTTGCTCGGGAGACTCGCCGTGCTTGATCCCGCCCTGCGGGAACTGCCACGAATGCTGCCTTACGCGTTTGCCCCAGAAGACCTCGTTGCGGTGGTTGAGCAGGATGATGCCGACATTCGGGCGGTACCCGTCCTTGTCCAGCATGCCGTTACCTGAAGCTTTATCATCTGCGGTCCATTATAGGACCGCGTTTGCACGAGGCACCGCGGCATGTTCACGCGATGCGCGCATCCGCCTTTTTCATCTCGACGCTGAAGGAAGCCCCGGCCGACGCCGAGGTCGTCAGCCATAAGTTGATGACCCGCGCCGGCATGATCCGCAAGCTGGCCGCGGGAATCTACAACTACCTGCCGATGGGACTTCGCTCGATCCGCAAGATCGAGAACATCATCCGCGAGGAAATGAACCGCGCGGGCGCGGTCGAGCTGCTGATGCCCGTGGTGCAGCCCGGCGAGCTGTGGATGGAATCCGGCCGCTGGTACAAGATGGGCCCCGAGCTGTTGCGTTTCAAGGACCGGCACGAGCGCGACTTCGTCCTGCAGCCGACGTCCGAGGAAGTCGTCGCCGACATCGTCCGCGCGCTCGTGACCAGCTACAAGCAACTGCCGGTCAACTTCTATCACATCCAGACGAAGTTCCGCGACGAGCGGCGCCCGCGCTTCGGGCTGATGCGCAGCCGCGAATTCACGATGAAGGACGCGTACTCGTTCGACCGCGACGACGCCGGCTGCATGAAGAGCTACCGGGCGATGTTCGACGCGTACGTCCGCATCTTCACCCGGATGGGGCTGAAGTTCCGGGCAGTCGCTGCCGACACGGGCAAGATCGGCGGCAGCGCGAGCCAGGAGTTCCAGGTCATCGCCGACACGGGCGAGGATGCGATCGCCTACAGCACCGAGTCCGACTATGCCGCCAACATCGAAATGGCCGAAGCGCTGCCGGTGATCGAGCGGCGTTCGCTCCCGCAAGAGCCGCTCGCCAAAACGCCGACGCCGGGCAGAGAGAAGTGCGAAGACGTGGCCGACCTGCTCGGCCTGCCGCTGGCGCGCACCGTCAAGTCGATCGTGCTCGCGGTCGACAGGGCCGACGAGCGCGGCGTGGCGTCGACCGGGATCTGGCTGCTGCTCGTCCGCGGCGATCATGAGCTGAACGAGGTCAAGGCGGGCAAGCTGCCCGGGCTTGCCGACGGGTTCAGGTTTGCCACCGAAGCGGAAATCCGCGAGCACTTCGGCTGCAAGCCCGGCTACCTGGGCCCGATCGCACCTCGCAAGCCGGTCCGGATCGTCGCCGACCGCACGGTCGCGAACATGAGCGACTTCGTGTGCGGCGCAAACGAGGAGGGTTTCCATTACACGGGCGCCAACTGGGGGCGTGACCTGCCCGAGCCGGATCTGGTCGCCGACATCCGCAACGTGGTCGCCGGCGATCCTTCGCCTGACGGCCGCGGCGTTCTCGCGATCCAGCGCGGCATCGAGGTCGGCCACGTGTTTGCCGGTCTGCCGTACGCGCAGACGATGCGCCTGTCGTACACCGACGAAAAGGGCCAGAGCCAACCGATGGTGATGGGCTGCTACGGGATCGGCGTCACCCGCCTGCTCGGTGCGGCGATCGAGCAGAACCATGACGAGCGCGGCATCATCTGGCCCGACCCGATCGCGCCGTTCACCGTCGTCATCTGCCCGGTCAACTACAGGCAGTCCGAAGCGGTGCGGCAGATGGCGGATCAGGTTCACGCCGAATTGCAGGCGGCCGGCGTGGACGTGATCCTCGATGATCGCGGCGAGCGCCCCGGCGCGATGTTCGCGGACTGGGAACTGATCGGTGTGCCGCACCGGATCACCGTCGGCGAGCGCGGCCTGAAGGAAGGCAAACTCGAGTATGTCCATCGGCGCAGCCTGCAGCCGACGATGATCGGGGTGGGCGATGCGCTCTCGTTCATCCGCAACCGGCTCGAGGTCTGAGCGCAGCGTCGACGCGGGGCGCCGGCGTGCCGCCGTCGCCGCGGCTGTCGTCACCGCGTTGCCGCGCCTCGCGTTCGCGGGCGCGCAGCAGTACGAACCGCTCGCCGACGCGGTGCGCACCGCGCTCGCTGCGGCGATTGCGGACCCGAGACCGCCGGTGCGCAGCTTCGACGATATCGACGAGCGCGTCGCGTTCATCGAATGGCTCGGCGCGATGTCCGAGCGGCTGAAGCCCAGGAAAGCCGACTATCGGACGCGGATCGAGTTTCTGCGCACGCTCGACTACGAGTGCGCGCGCGCGGGGCTCGATCGCCAGATGGTGCTCGGCCTGATCCAGGTCGAAAGCAACTTCCGCAAGTACGCGGTCTCGTCGGCCGGAGCGCGCGGGTACATGCAGGTGATGCCATTTTGGACCAAAATCATCGGCGACGGCGATGCGCGCAAGCTCTTCGACATGCGCACCAACCTGCGGTACGGCTGCGTGATCCTGCGTCACTACCTCGACATCGAGCGCGGTGATCTTTTCCGCGCGCTCGGCCGTTACAACGGCAGCGTCGGCCGCCCCGAGTACCCGAACGCCGTGCTTGCCGCGTGGAAGCGGCACTGGGACTACGCTCCGAAGACGCGGCCGCGCGCTTGACGGGGCGCGGCGGGCGCTCAGCGCTTGGGCAGACCCGGCATGCCGCCGAAACCGCCTTTGATCGCGCCCAGCCCGCGCATCATCTTCGCGAGGCCGCCCTTTTTCATCTGCTTCATCACCGCCTGCATCTGCTCGAACTGATTGAGCAGCCGGTTGACCTCCTGTACCGGCACGCCGCTGCCGGCGGCGATGCGCCGTTTGCGTGACGCCTTGATCAGCTCGGGCTTCGCGCGCTCGGCCGGTGTCATCGAATTGATGATGCCTTCGAGACGGCGGATCTGTCGCTCGGTGTCGCGTTCGTTGATCCTGCCCGCGGCCTGCTGGAACTGCGCCGGCAGCTTTTCGAGCAGCCCGCCCAGTCCGCCCATCTTGCGCATCTGTGCGACCTGTTCCTTGAAGTCGTTCAGATCGAACCGCTCGCCCGATTGCATGCGTTTGGCGAGCTTCTCGGCCGCCTGTACGTCGATCGAGCGCTTGACGTCCTCGACCAGCGCGACGATGTCGCCCATGCCGAGCACCCGCCCGGCCATGCGCTCGGGGTCGAAGCGCTCGAGCCCGCCGATCTTCTCCGCGACGCCGACGAACTTGATCGGCCTGCCGGTCACGTGCCGCACCGACAAGGCCGCGCCGCCGCGCGCATCGCCGTCGAGCTTGGTCAGGATCACGCCGGTCAGAGGCAGCCGCTCGGCGAATGCCTTCGCCGTGTTGACCGCGTCCTGTCCCAGCATCGCGTCGACGACGAACAGCGTCTCGATCGGCTTGACCGCCGCTTCGAGCGCGGCGACCTCCTGCATCATCGCCTCGTCGATCGCGAGTCGTCCGGCGGTGTCGACGATCAGCACGTCGAAGAAATGCCGCCGCGCGTGATCGAGTGCGCGGTGCGCGATCGCGACCGGCTCGTCGCTCGCTGCGCTCGGGAAGAACTCGGCGCCGGCCTGACCGCTGACGGTCTTCAACTGCTCGATCGCCGCGGGGCGGTAGACGTCGGTCGAAACCGTCAACACCTTCTTCCTGCGCTCGTCGATCAACCACTTGGCAAGTTTGGCGGCGGTCGTCGTCTTGCCCGCGCCCTGCAGCCCGGCGAGCAGGATCACCGCGGGCGGCTGCGTGGCGAGGTTCAGCTCGCGCTCGCGCGGTTCGAGATCGCCGCCCATCAACCGCGTCAACTCGCGGTGAACGACGCCGACCAGCGCCTGGCCGGGGGTGAGGCTGCCGACGACCTCCTCGCCGAGCGCCTTGTCCTTCACGCGCGCGATGAACTCGCGCACGACCGGCAGCGCGACGTCGGCCTCGAGCAGCGCGACGCGAATCTCGCGCAGCATCTCCTGCGTGTTCGCCTCGGTCAGGCGGGCCTGGCCGCGCATCGTCTTGGCGATGCGGACGAGCTTGTCGGTGAGTTGTTCGAGCATCGAAGATCCGGCGCAAAGGTCGATGCCTTGCGCGTGGTATATAGGCACGTTATGCCGTCCGGCGCATTCTACGTCGTCGCTCACCTCGTCGTTGCCGCCCTGTACCTGCTGCTGGCGCTGCGCGCGTGGCGCTCGCTGCAGGGCGAAGCCGCCGCGCCGGCGCCGGTCGATTGGTCGGCTTTTGCGCTGCCGGTGATCGCGCTGCTGCACGCCGCCCTGCTGGCCGCAGCGATCGTCGGCGACGGCGTGTTCCGCTTCGGCTTCGCGCAGGCGCTGTCGGCCACGCTGCTTCTCGCCGTGCTGATCGTCTGGGCCGAGGGCTTTTTCGTTCCCATGCGCGGGTTGCAACTGTTCGTGCTGCCGCTCGCTGCCGTGTCGGCCGTACTGCCCGCCGCATTCCACGGCGTGCCCGTCGCTGCCGCGAGCGCCACGCCGGCGCTGCGCGTGCATCTGCTCGTGGCGATTTCGGCCTACAGCCTGCTGACGATCGCCGCGATGCACGGCCTGCTGATGGCGTCGATGGACCGCCACCTGCACGGCAGTGCCGGCGACAGGGGCGGGACCTTTGGCCGCGTCCTGCGAGAAATGCCACCGCTGCTGGCGATGGAGCGGATGCTGTTCCGGCTGATCGGCATCGGGTTTGTGCTGCTGACGGCGACGGTGGTCTCCGGCGTGTTCTTCACCGAACTGCTGTTCGGCCGACCGCTGCGCTTCGACCACAAGACCGTGTTCACGATCGCTTCGTGGCTGGTGTTCGCCGGGCTGCTCGCGGGCCGTTTCGTCTTCGGCTGGCGCGGGCGAACGGCCTTGCGGTGGACACTCGCCGGCTTCCTGATGCTGCTGCTTGCGTACGTCGGCAGCCGTTTCGTGCTCGAAGTGATCCTGCAGAGGGTCTGATGGGCCGCATCCTCTTCTTCGTCCTGCTCGGCATCGCGGCGTACGTCGCGTATCGCTGGTGGCGCGCTTCGCAACGGGTCGAGCAGCGGCGCGCCGAGACGACCGCATCCAGCGAACCGATGGTCCGCTGCGACGTGTGCGGACTGAACCTGCCGCGGTCGGAGGCGCTCGCCGTCGGCGGGCGCTGGTACTGCAGCGAAGATCACTCCCGCCGCGCCGGCGGCGGCTGAACGCCGGCACTGAGCGGATGGGCGTGCGTCTGTTCGGTTCCGACCCGCCGGTCGAACCCGCCTGGCGTACGGTCGAGTACTTCGCGCTGGCGCGTGTGCTGGTGGCGAGCGCGCTCGTGCTTTCGGTCGCGGCGTTCGGCATACCGCTGACCGCGCGCGGTGCGGTGCGGCTCGACGGCGCGCAACTGTTCGCCGGCAGCCTCTTGTACTTCGCACTTGCCGCCGGCCTGGCGATGGCCGCGTTCTTCGTACGCCGCCGCTTCATGCTGCAGGTCGCCGGGCAGCTGGCGGTCGACCTCGCGGTGATCTCGGCGATGCTGGTGTTGGGCGGCGGCTTGCGCAGCGGCGTGATGATCCTGTATCTGTTGCCGCTCGCGGGCGCGTCGTTGCTGCTGCCGACGGTGGCCGCCTTCTTCGTCTGTTCGATCGCGGTGATCGTGCTGCTCGCCGACACTTTTGTGAGGCAATTGCAAGGCACGGGTGATGACGCGCTCGTCTTCCAGGCGGGCCTCTACGGCGCGGCGCTTTTCGCGATCACGGGGCTGCTGCGGCTGCTGTCGGCGCGGCTCGCTGCGCAGGAGCGCCTCGCGCAGTTGCGCGGCCGCGACCTGGAAAGCCAGCTCGAGATCAATCGGCTGGTGATCGCGCAGATGGAGCAGGGGGTGATCGTGGTCGACGCCGACACGTGCGTGCGCGCCAACAACCGAGCCGCCCGCCTGTTGCTCGGCATGAATCCGAACGTGCAACTGACCGGGCAACGGCTGCGCGACTTCCCGTCGCTGCGGACTTTGACCGAGGCCTTCGCGCGCTGGCTGGAGACCGAACGCGCCGCCGGCGTCTGGTCCAACAGCGTGATCCAGCCGGTGGTGCGTGCAGACGGCGCGCAGCCGGTCGGCGATCTGCAACTGCGGGCGCGTTTCGCGCGCCCGCCGTCGGACGGCAGCGGCGAGTTCGTGATCTTTCTCGAGGACGTGCGTGCGGTCGAGGAGCGCGCGCAGCAGCTCAAGCTCGCAGCGATGGGGCGGCTCACGGCGTCGATCGCGCACGAGATCCGCAATCCGTTGGCCGCGATCAGCCACGCCGGCCAGCTCCTCGCCGAGGAAGCGCAGGCGCCGCTGCAGCAGCGGCTGACCGGCATCGTGCGCGAAAACACGCAGCGGCTGAACCGGCTGGTCGAGGATGTGCTCCGTGTGGCGCGGCGCGAGCCGCCGCTGGGCGACGACATCGATCTCGGGCCGTTCGCCGAACAGTGGCTCGCCGAGTTCGTGCGAGATCGCGCGCTCGCCCCCGGCGTCATCGCGCTCAGGACGCAGCCGGGCCTCGACGTCAAGTTCGAGCAGTCGCATCTGCGGCAGATCCTGTACAACCTCGTCGACAACGCGCTGCGTTACGCGTCGGGCGGGCCGCGCAGCGTCGAGCTGATCGCCGAGCGGGCGGCCGACGACGGCGGCCGCGTCCGCCTGTGGGTGTTCGACGACGGTCCCGGCATCGCCGCCGACGCGCGCAACGCGTTGTTCGAGCCTTTCTACACGACGCACGCACGCGGCACCGGCCTGGGGCTGTACATCGCACGCGAGTTCTGCCTCGCAAACCGCTCGGACCTCGCTTACGGCGCGCGCCGCGAGCTGGACGGCAGCTCGCGCGAGGGTTTCCTCGTGCGCTTCGCGCGCACGGGCACGGTCGGCGCCGACGAGCACGGGTTCTTGGATACGATGCCGGTGCGATGAACGAGAAGACCGGTTCGCGAGCGGACGCACGCCCGGCCGGCGAAGCGCGCCGGGTGCCGGCCGTGCTGGTCGTCGACGACGAGGCCGATCTGCGCGAGCTGCTCGCGCTGACGCTGGTGCGTCTGGGACTGGACGTCGACGCGGCCGATTCGCTCGCACAGGCACGCGAGCGCCTCGCGCGCGGCCGCTATGCCTTGTGCCTGACCGACATGCGACTGCCCGACGGTACCGGGCTCGACCTCGTTCGCGAGGTCGCGCAGGGCAGCGGGCCGCCGATCGCGGTGATCACCGCTTTTGGCAGCGCGGAGAACGCGGTCGCCGCGCTGAAGGCCGGCGCATTCGACTATCTCACCAAACCGGTCGACCTCGATCAGCTTCGCCTGCTCGTGCGTTCGGCCCTGCGCGAGCAGCCGCAGATCGCGGTGCAGCCTCCGGCCACGCGCGACGTCGACGATGCGGTGTCACGTCTGCTCGGCGAAACCCCGGCGATGCGTCAGCTGCGCGCGATGATCGCGCGTGTGGCGCGCAGCATGGCGCCGGTGGCGATCCTTGGCGAGTCGGGCAGCGGCAAGGAACTCGTCGCGCGCGCGATCCACGACGCATCGGCGCGGCGTGCGCTGCCGTTCGTCGCGGTCAATTGCGGCGCGATTCCGGAAACGCTGATGGAGGCAGAGTTCTTCGGCTACCGCAAGGGCGCCTTTACCGGCGCCGACCGCGACCGCGACGGGTTCTTCCACGCCGCGGCCGGCGGTACGCTGTTCCTCGACGAGGTGGCCGAGTTGCCGCTCGCGATGCAAGTCAAGCTGCTGCGAGCGATCCAGGAGCGACGCGTGCGCAAGGTCGGCGCGACGGCAGAGGAACCCGTCGACGTGCGCATTCTCAGCGCCACGCACCAGGACTTGTCGAAACTCGTCGCCGCCGGCCGTTTTCGCCAGGACCTGTACTACCGGCTCAACGTCATCGAGCTGCATGTGCCGAGCCTGCGCGAACGTGCCGACGACATTCCGCTGCTGGCCGAAGCGATTCTCGCGCGGCTCGCTGCGCGCGGGTCGGACGCGCGTGCGACCCTGTCGGCCGCGGCGATCCAGGCGCTGAAGCGGCACCCGTTCCCCGGAAACGTGCGCGAGCTGGAGAACGTGCTCGAGCGCGCGGTCGCGCTGGCCGGCGGCGGCGAGTTGCAGCCGCTCGACCTGATGCTGCCGCAGGCCGAGGTCGATCTGCTGCTCGAACCCGACAGCGATCCGCCCGAGGACGGGCTCGCCACGCAGAGCGCCGCCGCGAGCGACGATCCCGGCTACGAGATGAGCGACGGCGTTCCCAGCCACCTGCCGGCCTATCTGGACGCACTCGAACGCCAGGCGATCCGCGCCGCGCTGCTGAAGACGCGCCACAACCGGACGGCGGCGGCGCAACTGCTCGGGATCACTTTCCGGCAGTTGCGTTACCGGATGCAGCGGCTGGGACTGAAGTGAGCGCGAGACCAAAGACCGGCGGGCCGCCACTGACGGTGGCCGCCGACGGCTGGGTCTGCGGCGCGCGGCGGGATCCGTCGCCCAACTTCGATGCGCGGCCGACGGGCAGCGCGATCGAACTGCTGGTCGTTCACAACATCAGCTTGCCTCCCGGCGTTTTCGGATCGGGCGACATCGCTCGGCTGTTCACGAACCGGCTCGATGCGGCAGCGCATCCGTTCTTCGCGACGCTGGCCGGCGTGCGCGTTTCGGCGCACTTTCTGATCGAGCGCGACGGTGGGCTGTCGCAGTTCGTCTCGTGCCTGGACCGTGCCTGGCACGCCGGAGCGTCCGAGTTCGAAGGC
>JBKBSH010000002.1:16141-27547 GCA_046291795.1 Burkholderiaceae bacterium
TCGTCGGCGATGCAATGACTTTTCGATCGGCGTCGAGCTCGAGGGCACCGACTTCGCTCCGTACGAAGCGGCGCAGTACGCGACGCTGGCTGCGTTGACGAATGCGTTGCGACGCGCCTACCCACTGCGCGCGGTGCGCGGACACTCGGACATCGCGCGCGATCGCAAGACCGATCCGGGCCCCATGTTCGACTGGGCGCGCTACGCGCAGCTCGCGGCGCTCGAGGTCGAAGTGCTGCCGACGCACGCTCGCAGCTGAAAGAGCGCGTCTGCAGGTTCGCGGCGTCGTGTGCACCGCGGCACGACGCGCGAGCACGCATCGGATGCGTTTTTCCTGTTGAGTTCCCGAACGACATTCCCTATGATCCCGTGCGCTAGACGTTGTATGTGAACCGCGCATCGCATCAATATCTAGTGGTCCCTGCGCGGCGCACACCGCGGCCCGCGACATCTCCCGCACGGAGCGGGGCTGGGCGCGGCGGCGGCGCGCGGCGTGAACCGAAGCGCCCCAGGGCTTGTGGGGCGCTTGCGGAGACTCAGGAAGAACACCAATCCGGCGGTACGGAGGTCGAATGCAGTATCGGCAGGTGAGCGCAAACACGCAGTCGGGGCCGGGCGACTTCTCGCCCGTGGCGCTGGAAGCGAAAGCGGCGTCCGGTGGAATCGGCGGCGTGGCGGCCACGTCCTATGCCGACTACAAGGTGATCCGGCGCAACGGCGCGGTGGTCGGCTTCGAGCCGTCAAAGATCGCGCTGGCGATGACCAAGGCGTTCATCGCGGTGCGCGGCGGACAAGGTGCGGCGTCGGCCGCGATCCGCGAACAGGTCGAGAAGCTCACCGCGAACGTGGTCGCCGCCTTGCTGCGGCGGCAGCCTGCCGGTGGAACGTTCCATATAGAAGACATCCAGGACCAGGTCGAGCTGTCTCTGATGCGCGACGGCGCGCACGACGTGGCGCGCGCGTACGTGCTGTACCGCGAAAAAAGGGCCCAGGAGCGCGCTCGGCAGTCGGCCGAACACCGGCCGGCCGTGGCGGCGCTGACGATGATCGAAAACGGTCAGCGCGTGCCATTCGATCTCGGGCGCGTCCGCGCGCTGATCGAATCGGCGTGCGACGGGCTGGCCGAGTACGTGGCACCCGACGTGATCGTCGCCGAGACCGTGAAGAATCTGTACGACGGTGTACCGCTCGACGAGGTCTACAAGTCGGCGATCCTCGCGGCGCGCGCGTTGATCGAGACCGATCCCGCGTACAGCCATGTCACCGCGCGGCTGCTGCTGCACACCGTTCGGCGCGAGGTGCTCGGCGAGGAGGTCACGCACGCGGCGATGCGCGAACGGTACGCGGAGTACTTCCCGCGCTTCGTCGAGTACGGCATCGACGCCGAGTTGCTCGACGAGCGGCTCGCACAGTTCGACCTGAAGCGGCTCGGCTCGGCGCTGAACGCCGACCGCGACCTGCAGTTCAACTACCTTGGCCTGCAGACCCTGTACGACCGCTACTTCCTGCACCGTGACGGGCGGCGCTTCGAGCTGCCGCAGGCGTTCTTCATGCGGGTGGCGATGGGGCTGGCGATCAACGAGATCGACCGCGAGGCGCGCGCCATCGAGTTCTACGAGGTGCTGTCGAGCTTCGATTTCATGAGTTCCACGCCCACGCTGTTCAATAGCGGCACCCGCCACTCGCAGCTTTCCTCTTGTTACCTGACCACCGTATCGGACGACCTCGACGGCATCTACGAGGCGATCAAGGAAAACGCGTTACTCGCCAAGTACGCGGGCGGACTCGGCAACGACTGGACGCCGGTGCGCGCGCTCGGCAGCCACATCAAGGGCACGAACGGCAAGAGCCAGGGCGTGGTGCCGTTTCTCAAGGTGGTCAACGACACCGCGGTGGCGGTCAACCAGGGCGGCAAGCGCAAGGGCGCCGTGTGCTGCTACCTGGAAACGTGGCATCTCGACATCGAGGAGTTCCTCGAGCTGCGCAAGAACACGGGCGACGACCGCCGCCGCACCCACGACATGAACACGGCCAACTGGATTCCGGATCTGTTCATGAAGCGGGTGATCGAAGGCGGCGAGTGGACGCTGTTCTCCCCGAGTGACGTGCCCGATCTGCACGACAAGTTCGGGCGCGCTTTCGAGGAGGCCTACCTGCGCTACGAAGGCAAGGCCGCGCGGGGCGAGATCAGGCTGTTCAAGAAGATCCCGGCCGTCCAGCTGTGGCGCAAGATGCTGACGATGCTGTTCGAGACCGGGCATCCGTGGATCACGTTCAAGGACGCCTGCAATATCCGTTCGCCGCAGCAGCATGTCGGCGTGATCCACAGCTCGAACCTGTGCACCGAGATCACGTTGAACACGTCGGCGACGGAGATCGCGGTGTGCAACCTCGGCTCGGTCAATCTGCCGGCGCACATGAAGCCCGACGGCCGCGGCGGCTTGGAACTCGACCACGCCAAGCTGAAGAGAACGATCCGCACCGCGATGCGGATGCTCGACAACGTCATCGACATCAACTACTACGCGGTTCCGAAGGCGCGCAATTCGAACCTGCGGCACCGGCCGGTCGGGCTCGGCGTGATGGGCTTCCAGGACTGCCTGCACCTGATGCGCACACCCTACGCGTCGGACGCGGCCGTCGAGTTCGCCGACCGCAGCATGGAGGCGGTCTGCTACTACGCCTACTGGGCGTCGACCGAACTGGCCGAGGAGCGCGGCCGCTATTCGTCGTTTGCCGGGTCTTTGTGGGACCGCGGCATCCTGCCGCAGGACACGCTGAAGCTGCTCGCCGAGCAGCGCGGCGGCTATGTCGACGTCGACCTGTCGTCGACGATGGACTGGGACGCGCTGCGCGCCCGGATCAAGCGGCACGGCATGCGCAACTCCAACTGCGTGGCGATCGCGCCGACCGCGACGATCTCCAACATCGTCGGCGTCGACGCCTGCATCGAGCCGACCTTCCAGAACCTGTTCGTCAAGTCGAACCTGTCGGGCGAGTTCACCGTCGTCAACGAGCACCTGGTCCGCGATCTGAAGGCGCTCGGCCTGTGGGACGAGGTCATGGTGGCGGACCTGAAGTACTTCGACGGGTCGCTGGCGAAGATCGACCGCGTTCCGGCCGATATTCGCCGCCTGTACGCGACGGCGTTCGAGATCGAGCCGAAGTGGCTGATCGAATGCGCGGCGAGGCGGCAGAAGTGGATCGACCAGGCACAGTCGCTGAACATCTACATGGCAGGCGCGTCGGGCAAGACGCTCGACGAGACTTACAGGCTGGCTTGGCAGCGCGGCCTGAAGACGACCTACTACCTGCGCACGCTCGGGGCCACGCACGCGGAGAAGTCCACGACGCGTACCGGCCAGCTCAATGCGGTGCCGACCGGTGGCGGTATCGGCGCGGCGCCGCCGGCTGCGGATGGCATGGTCTGCACGCTCAAGCCTGGCGACGCGGGCTACGTCGAATGCGAAGCCTGCCAGTGACCGAACGACGCGAGACGAACTGACCGGAGAGAGCACAGCATGCTGGCATGGGACGACCAGATCACCTCGGGCAAGGCTGCCCGGCCGGCCGGGGCCCGGACGGACGGCGTCGCGGCGACGCCGGCGGCGTCGGAACTGCGCCGCGTCAACGCCGCCGACAAACGGATCATCAACGGCAAGACGGACGTCAATCAGCTGGTCCCGTTCAAGTACAAGTGGGCCTGGGACAAGTACCTGGCCGCCTGCGCGAACCACTGGATGCCGCAGGAAGTCAACATGTCGCGCGACATCGCGCTGTGGAAGGACCCGCGCGGCCTGACCGAGGACGAACGCCGCATCGTCAAGCGCAACCTGGGGTTCTTCGTCACGGCGGACTCGCTCGCAGCCAACAACATCGTCCTGGGAACGTACCGGCATATCACGGCGCCGGAGTGCCGCCAGTTCCTGCTGCGGCAGGCGTTCGAGGAGGCCATCCACACCCACGCCTACCAGTACATCGTCGAGTCGCTCGCGCTGGACGAGGGCGAGATCTTCAACGCCTACCACGAGGTCCCGTCGATCCGGGCCAAGGACGAGTTCCTGATCCCGTTCATCGATGTGCTGACCGACCCCGAGTTCCGCACCGGCACGCAGGACGCCGACCAGAAGCTGCTCAAGTCGCTGATCGTCTTCGCCTGCATGATGGAGGGGCTGTTTTTCTACGTCGGCTTCACCCAGATCCTGGCGCTGGGTCGGCAGAACAAGATGACCGGCGCGGCGGAGCAGTACCAGTACATCCTTCGCGACGAGTCGATGCACTGCAATTTCGGCATCGACCTGATCAACCAGATCAAGCTCGAGGAGCCGCAGCTGTGGACCCCCGCCTTCCGCGAGGAGATCCGCGCGCTGTTCCGCAGGGCGGTCGACCTGGAGTACGCCTACGCCGAGGACACGATGCCGCGAGGCGTGCTCGGACTCAACGCGCCGATGTTCAAAAGCTACCTTCGCTTCATCGCCAACCGCCGCTGCCAGCAGATCGGGATCGAGCCGCTGTTCGGCGCGGAGGACAACCCGTTTCCGTGGATGAGCGAGATGATCGACCTTAAAAAGGAGCGCAATTTCTTCGAGACGCGCGTGATCGAATATCAGAGCGGTGGCGCGTTGAGCTGGGAATGAAGACGCGATCGCGAAGGGTCGATCGAAAGGTCGAAGCGTGGAAGAAATCGAACACTCATCGAGCGATCGCGGGAAAAAATCTTGCGATCCAATTCGATTGCGAGTAAAAAGCGAACTGACATTTGGTTGCTCGATCAGTTGGTCTAACAAGCGCCGATCGATCACTGAATTGAACACAGACAGTCACAGTCAACGGTTCATCGTCAAGGTACACAGACGACAGACGGACGGGACGCTCGGGTTCTGCGGGGTCGCTCCCGCTTTCGAATCGGAACCGTCCGTCGTGCCCTTCGGGCGCCATCTCCTCGATCTTCCGAACGCCGGCTCAGTGCCGGCGTTTTCTTTGCGCGCAGCCTTTGCAGCTTCCGTCGGTCCTGCGCGCCGTGCCGAATTCATCAGCGTCAGCGGTCAGTGCTCTGACCGTTCCGCGCACAACTCGGATATGCGCCACTCAAAACGCACTTCTGGGGGTGTCGCGGCGACAGTGCCTCCGCATGCGCCGATGAATAGCTCGAACGGGCGGCTTGCGCCGTCCGCGCGGGTTGCAACTTCAACCACTTTGCATTGACCCTTTGAAGGAGATACGCATGGCTACGAAGAAAGCTGCGAAGAAGTCCGCCAAGAAACCGGCCAAGAAGGCTGCGAAGAAGTCCGCCAAGAAGGCTGCGAAGAAGACAGCCAAGAAGGCTGCGAAAAAAACCGCTAAAAAAAAAGTAGCTAAAAAAAAAGTAGCTAAGAAACCGGCCAGGAAAGCTGCCAAGAAGCCCGCGAAAAAGGCGGCGAAGAAACCGGCCAGGAAACCGGCTGCGAAGCCGGCGGCACCCGCTGCCGCACCCGCTCCTGCGGCTGCGGTCGCACCATCGACGGCTGCGGCGCCAGGCGCGAAGACCGCGCTGAACCCGGCCGCCGCTTGGCCGTTCCCGACGGGCAGCCGTCCGTAGCTCTCTCGAGCTGCAAACTCGTGCGGGGCGCTGGCATCCAGCGCCCCGTTTTTCTTTGCTGCTCGGGCGCGGACGCCAAGCGCGCGCTCGCTAGAATGCGGTCGAATTGCTCGGAGCCGGCCCGTCATGCTGCTCGTCGATATCGCCCGCCTGCTGATCGAAACGGTCGCGGCGCTGCTCGGCGTCACGCTGCTGCTGCGTGCATACATGAACTGGATCGGCATGCCGAGCCGCAATCCGCTCGCGCAGTTCGTGTTCGCGCTGACGGATTGGCTGGTGCGGCCGCTGCGGCGGGTGATTCCGGCGGCCGGTCGGCTCGACACGGGATCGTTGGTGGCGGCCTATCTCGTCGCGGTCCTGCTGCTGATCCTGACGTTCTTGCTGATCGGCGCGGGCAGCGGTGCCTGGCCATGGGGCACGGTCTTCGTGGCCGCGTTCATCTATCTCGCGCGCTGGGTGCTGTATCTGGTGATGTGGCTCACGATCATTCACGTGATCCTGAGCTGGGTGAACCCGTATGCGCCGGTGGCACCCGCGATGGCGATGCTCGTCCGGCCTTTCCTGGCACCGTTTCAGCGCGTGGTTCCGCTGATCGGCGGAATCGACCTGTCGCCGATCGTGCTGATCGTCGTCGTCAACGTCCTGCTGCTGGTCGTCAACCGCAGCGGATTTTGATTCCGCAGCCGGGCCGCGTGGCCACGGCTGCGCGGCCCGGCTTCCGATCGTCGAGCTAGCGCGTGACGCGCGTCACGCCGCCCTGGGTCAACAGGCGGACGCGATCGCCCGGCTTGAACTGCTGGCCGTCGACTTCCTGGACGATCGCTCGCAGTTCGCCGTTGTCCAGCTTCACGGTGATTTCGAGGCCCGGTACCTTGCTTGCCTGGTTCTCGATGGCTTGTCCGATCACTCCGCCGGCGACCGCGCCGGCGACGGCGCCGACGACCGATCCGCGTCCCTGTCCGACCGCGCTTCCGGTCACGCCGCCGATCACCGCGCCCGATGCCGTGCCGACTCCCGTTTGTCCGCGGTCGATCGTGACCTCCCGTACGCTCTCGACGGTGCCCATGCGGACGATCTGTTCGCGCTGCGCCTCGCCTGCCCGGTACACGGTCGCCGACCGCTGCTGGGTCGCGCACCCGGCCAGTGTTGCCAGCGCCAGCGCACCGGCGCCCAGAACCATCCACGTCCTTGCCATCAGAACCTCCGATTCGCCTTGCGCCGGCCCGGTTGCGACTGCGCTGCCGACCGTACGCCTGCGACACGCTGCAGTCTAGCGACCGCCATGCGCCGGCACGGTATCAGATTGTTACCCTTGCGTCGGTCCCGCATGGATCACCAGGGCCGGTATCCGAAAGCGTCGAAGAAGCGGTCAGCCACGACGGTGCGATCACCGGTGTGGTTTTGCGCGCCGCCGCGCTCGATCTTCAACGCGCCCATGACCGCGGCGAGCCGTCCGGTCGTACCCCAGTCCAGGCCGTGCTCGATGCCGTAGAGCAGACCGGCGCGATACGCGTCGCCGCAACCGGTCGGGTCGACGACTTCGCGCGCCGGCACGACCGGGATCTCCAGCCGCTCGCCGCGCACGTAGATCTCCGAGCCGCGGCCCCCGTGCGTGACGACGAGCGCCTCGACCTTGCGCGCGATCGCCGCGAGGTCGCGTCCCGTTTTCTCAACGAGCATCCTTGCCTCATAGTCGTTCAGCGCAACGTAGTGCGCGCGTTCGATGAACCACGCCAGTTCGTCGGCGCCGAACATCGGCAGCGCCTGGCCGGGATCGAAGACGAAGGGAATGCCGTGATCGGCGAACTGTTGCGCGTGCTGCAGCATGCCGTCGCGGCCGTCGGGCGCGACGATGCCGATCCGGATCGAGCCGTCCCCCGGGACCGCGTTCAGATGCGAGTGCGACATCGCGCCCGGGTGGAAGGCTGTGATCTGGTTGTCGTCGAGGTCGGTCGTGATGAACGCCTGCGCGGTAAACGTCCCGGGTACGTGGCGGACGTGGCGGCGGTCGATGCCGAGCGCGTCGAGCCGGTCGAGGTAAGGCTGGGCGTCGTCACCGACGGTCGCCATTGGCAACGGCGATCCGCCGAGCAGCTTCAGGTTGTAGGCGATGTTGCCGGCGCAGCCACCGAACTCGCGGCGCATCTCGGGCACCAGGAAGGATACGTTCAGGATATGGACCTGCTCGGGCAGGATGTGGTCCCTGAAGCGACCGTGGAAGACCATGATCGAGTCGTAAGCGATCGACCCGCAGACCAGGATGCTCATGTGTAGGCGTGTGACCGGCTCGACGCTGGCCGCAGTTCCTAGAGATAGAAGGGGTACACGAGGAAGCCGACCGCCGCGATCCCGCGCGCTTCGAACGCGACCCGGATCGTGTAGTCGCTGCCCGCCGCGAGCCCTTCGTCGATGCGGCTCGAGGGCTCGCCGGCGGAGGCGAGGTAGTCGACCGGGGCGAAGACCTTGCGGGCGAGCGCGCGATTCTGTGTATCGGTCAGCGTCACCTCGATGGCCGGCAGCGCGACCTTGAAATTCGCGCGATTGCGTACGACCGCGGTCAGCTCGAGCACGTCGGTACCCGGCACAGCCTGCAGCTCGGTACCAACCACGGCGAGCAGATCGGCGCGAGCCGGCCAGCCCACCGTGCATCCGAAGGCTGCGCACAACTGAACGAGGGTCGGCCTCAGCGCGGGCCAGCGCGTTGCCAGTTCGATGCGGAAGACGACGGCAAGCTGCGCGAGCAGCAGCGCCGCGAGCAGCGCCGACCCGCCACCGAAGACGACCGAAAACCCCTTGCCCGCCCGTTGCCGATCTCGCCGCAGGAACTGCGGCTGCTCATCGGCGTCGTCATGAACCTGCTCCGCTCCGGTGTTGGCCGCTTGTGCGACGTTCGCCTCGCGCGCTCTGCGCTCGGCCCGACGTTGCCGCTGCTGCGCGCGCATCCGCTGGTCTTCGTCGTCACCGTGGACCTCCGATCGCTCGGCGCCCGCGGATTCCTGGACGTTCGACGCGCGTCCGAGGGCATCGGTGCTCGGTGCGAGCAGGGTCGGCACCGACGATTCGGCGATCTCCTCGTCGAGCGAAGGGCGCGCCTGGTCGGTGCGCGGTTTGCTCTGCGCCGCCGCCGGCTCCTGCGCGGCGCGAGCGCCGGCGCGTTGCGGATCCAATGCGCGTGCACGGTCGTCGTCGGCCGCAGGCTGCGAACGCGCCGGCCGATCGGGCGAGATGCGCAGCGTCAGCGGCGCCGCCGCTTTGGCGGCGACCGGCTTCGGCGCGCCGCTGACCGGCGCGGCATCGTCGACGTAGGTCAGGCTGCCGATCGCGTCGAACACGTGACGGCAAGCACCGCAGCGGACGAGCCCTCCGCGCAGCTTCAGTTGATCCGCGACGACGCGGAACAGCGCCTGGCAGTTCGGGCAGCGGGTCGCGAGCGCCATGGACTTATTCCGGGCGCGTGCCCGCGAGACAGACCCAACCTTCGTCGACGCCCCATACGCGCAGCGGCACGCGCGCGTCGGCGGCAGCGTAGGCGTCGATCACCGCCTGTGCCTGCCGCTCGAGGATGCCCGACAGCACCAGCGACCCGCCGGGTGCGACACGCGCGAGCAGCGCAGGCGCGAGGATCATCAGCGGATTCGACAGGATGTTGGCGAGCACGAGATCGAAGGTGCCGGCGGGCAGTCGGTCGGGCGCAGTGTAATCGGCGATGACCGCATTGTTGTCCGAGTTCGCGCGCGCGGTCGCAAGCGCATGCGGGTCGAGGTCGGTGCCGATCACGCGGCTCGCCCCGAGCTTGGCGGCGGCGATCGCGAGGATGCCGGATCCGCAGCCATAGTCGAGCACACGTGCTCCCGGACGCAGTTCGGCGTCGAGCCAGCGCAGGCACAACCGCGTGGTCGGATGGGTGCCGGTACCGAACGCCGCACCGGGATCGAGCCGGATCGCGATCGCCGGCGGTTCCGGCGGCGCGTGCCAGCTCGGCACGATCCACAGCCGTTCGCTGATGCGCACCGGGGGAAATTGCGCCTGCGTCAGCCGAACCCAGTCGGCGTCGCCGACGTCGTGCAACGATTCGATCCCAGGCTCGGGAACCGCGCAAGCCGCCGCCGCCTCGCGCAGCAGCGCGACCGGATCGCATGCCGCGTCGACCAGCACGCGCATTCGGTTGCGCTTCCAGGCAAGGCGTTCGGGCTCCAGCCCCGGCTCGCCGTACAGCGGCGACTCGCGCGCGGTGTCGGCTTCGGCGTCTTCGACGGAAACCGAAAGCGCTCCTGCTTCCAGAAGCGCGTCGGCCAGGCGTTCGGCGTCGGGCTCGGCAACGATCAGGCACACCTCGCGCAGCATACGGCGCGGTCCCGCGCATCGGATCAGGCCGGGTTGGCCTGGCGGGCGGCGAGCCGCTTCTCCAGATAGTGGATCGAAGTCCCGCCCTGCACGAACTTCTCGTCGATCAGGAGTTCGCGGTGCAGCGGGATGTTGGTCAGGATGCCTTCGACCACCATCTCCGACAGCGCGACCCGCATGCGGGCGAGCGCCTGCGCGCGCGTGTCGCCGTAGCAGATGACCTTGCCGATCATTGAATCGTAATGCGGCGGGACGAAGTAGCCGGCGTATGCGTGCGAATCCACGCGCACGCCCGGGCCGCCGGGAACGTGCCACGCGGTGATGCGCCCGGGGCAGGGCGTGAACTTGTATGGATCCTCGGCGTTGATCCGGCATTCGATCGCCGCTCCCCTCATCACGACGTCGCGCTGGCGCAGCGCGAGCTTCTCGCCGGCCGCCACGCGGATCTGCTGCTGCACGATGTCCACACCGGTCACCATCTCGGTCACCGGGTGCTCGACCTGCAGGCGCGTGTTCATCTCGATGAAGTAGAACTCGCCGTTTTCGTACAGGAACTCGAACGTGCCGGCGCCGCGATAGTTGATCTTGCGGCACGCTTCGGCGCAGCGGTCGCCGATCCGCTCGATCAGCCTGCGCGCGATCCCCGGCGCCGGCGCCTCTTCGATGATCTTCTGGTGGCGCCGCTGCATCGAGCAGTCGCGCTCGCCGAGCCACACCGCGTTGCGGTGCTGGTCTGCGAGTACCTGGATTTCGATGTGGCGCGGGTTCTCGAGGAACTTCTCCAGATAGACCGAGGGATTGCCGAAGGCCGACTGCGCTTCCTGCCGCGTCATCGTCACCGCATTCAGCAGCGCCGCTTCGGTGTGCACGACGCGCATGCCGCGCCCGCCGCCGCCGCCCGCGGCCTTGACGATCACCGGGTAGCCGATCGACCGGGCGATCCTGACGATTTCGCGCGGCTCCTCCGGAAGCGCGCCCTCCGATCCGGGAACGCACGGCACGCCGGCCGCGTTCATCGCCTGCTTGGCGGAGACCTTGTCGCCCATCAGGCGGATCGATTCGGGTCGGGGGCCGATGAAGACGAAACCGCTTTTCTCGACGCGCTCGGCGAAGTCGGCGTTCTCGGACAGGAAGCCGTAGCCGGGGTGGATCGCCTCGGCGTCTGTCACCTCGGCCGCGCTGATGATCGCCGGGATGTTCAGATAGCTGTCCTTCGACGGCGGTGGCCCGATGCACACGGACTCGTCGGCGAGTTTCACGTATTTGGCGTCGGTGTCGGCCTCCGAGTGGACGACCACCGTCTTGATACCCATCTCGCGGCAGGCGCGCTGGATGCGCAGGGCGATTTCGCCGCGGTTTGCGATCAGGATCTTGGTGAACATGGGGGCGCCCCTTAGTCGATGATGAAGAGCGGTTCGCCGTATTCCACCGGCTGCGCGTCGGTGACCAGCACCTGCTTCAGCACGCCGCTGCGCGGAGCGGGG
>JBKBSH010000296.1:0-3550 GCA_046291795.1 Burkholderiaceae bacterium
GGGTCCTTGCTTGAAGCCATGGTCCCCTCGCCGCGCCTAGCCCTGCGGCCCAATCCAGCCCGCCGCAGACCCGATCCATATGCCAACAGGCCCTAGACGCGCTGCTCGATCCCTCGGAAGCTCGCGCGGGGCGCTGAGCAACGCGGTGTTCGAAGGGACGCGCCGATGCGCGCGAAGGCTTCACGCGTATCGCGCAATCGCCGGGGCTCGATCCTCGATTACACCGGCACTTTCGGCTCGAACTTGCTGCGGTGGATCGAAAAGAACGTGCGGATGTTGCGCACGTTGGCCTCGGCGGTGAACAGCCGGTGCACCAGCGCGTGATACGCGGGCATGTCGGCGACGTAGACGATCAGCACGAAGTCCGGTCCCGGCGAAACGCGGTAGCACTGCTGCACCGCCGGCTCGCCGGCCACACGCCGCTCGAACTCTGCCTGGCGCTCGGCGGCCTGATGCTCGAGCGTGATCTCGACGATCGCCGTGACGCCCGGCCCGACCGCCTGCGGCGAAACGATCGCGACCTGCCGCTCGATCACGCCCGCGTCGATCAGCCGCTTGACCCGCCGCAGACAGGTCGGCGGCGAGATGCGCGCCCTCTCGGCGAGCGCTTGGTTCGTCAGCCCGTTGTCCTCCTGCAACAGGTTCAGCAGCCGCCGATCGACTGCATCGAGCTGGATCGGTTGCGGCGTGACCAAATCTGCCATCGAGACACGCTCTAAAGAAACGATCATTCGAAGGAATTGCCGTTCGGAATCTTACGACGCCACTCGGCGGAATCGGCAACCTTGTTTCGGCGAGCGGCCTGTAGCATCCGCCCGTCTCGTCCCCATTGGAGCTCCCATCATGTGCGGGATCGTCGGCGCGGTCGCCCAGCGAAACATCGTTCCGATCCTCGTCGAGGGGCTGCGGCGCCTCGAATATCGCGGCTACGACTCCTGCGGCATCGCGGTGCACGCCGACGGCGAACTGAAGCGCGCGCGCAGTGTGGCGCGTGTGGCCGAGCTGGAAGCGCAGACGCGTTCGATGCCGGGCTTCACCGGCATCGCGCACACGCGCTGGGCCACGCATGGCGCGCCGTCGACGGCCAACGCGCACCCGCATTTCTCGGGCCGGCCCGGCGCACCGCGCATCGCGCTCGTGCACAACGGCATCATCGAGAACTACGAAGCGCTGCGCGCGAAGCTGAAGGCGGCCGGCTACGTCTTCGAGAGCCAGACCGACACCGAAGTCATCGCGCACCTGATCGACAGTCTGTACGAAGGCGACCTGTTCGAGGCCGTGCAGCGCGCGGTGCGCCAGCTGCACGGCGCCTACGCGATCGCGGCGTTCTGCCGCGAGGAACCGCATCGCGTGGTCGGCGCTCGCGCCGGCTCGCCGCTCGTCGTGGGGCTGGGCGACGGCGAGAACTTTCTGGCGTCCGATGCGCTCGCGCTCGCCGGGACCACCGACCAGGTCATCTACCTCGAGGAAGGCGACGTCGTCGACCTGCAGCTCGGCCGAGTGTGGATCGTCGACCGCGAAGGCCGACCGGCGCAGCGCGAAGCCAAGACCGTTCAGGCGGGGCTCGGCAACGTCGAGCTGGGTCCGTACCGGCACTACATGCAGAAGGAGATCTTCGAGCAGCCGCGCGCGATCGCCGACACGCTCGACCCGGTGGTGGCGATCGACCCGCTCATCTTCGGCGAGGCCGCTGCGGACGTGCTGCCGCGCGTCGATCGCGTGCTCGTGCTCGCGTGCGGGACGAGTTTCTATGCGGGCAGCGTGGCGCGCTACTGGATCGAGGCGATCGCGCAGGTGCCCGTGACGGTCGAGATCGCCAGCGAATACCGCTACCGCACGTCGGTCGCGCACCCGAACACGCTGGTCGTGGTCGTGTCGCAGTCGGGCGAGACCGCCGATACGCTCGCGGCGCTGAAGCACGCCAAGTCGCTCGGCATGCACGCCACGCTCGCGGTGTGCAACGTCGCCACCAGCGCGATGGTGCGCGAGACGGCGATGCAGTTCCTCACGCGCGCCGGCGCCGAGATCGGCGTGGCCTCGACCAAGGCGTTCACGACGCAACTCGTCGCGCTGTACCTGCTCGCCAACGCGCTCGCCAAGGCGCACGGGCGCCTTTCGGCCGAGCGCGAGAACACCGCGGTCAGGCGGCTGCGCCATCTGCCCGCCGCCGTGGGCAGCGTGCTCGCGCTCGAGCCGCACGTGATCGCGTGGAGCGAGACCTTCGCGCGCAAGGAAAACGCGCTCTTCCTCGGCCGCGGCCTGCACTACCCGATCGCGCTCGAAGGCGCGCTCAAGCTCAAGGAGATCAGCTACATCCACGCCGAGGCGTATCCGGCCGGCGAGCTGAAGCACGGCCCCCTCGCGCTCGTCACGGAAGCGATGCCGGTGGTCACCGTCGCGCCGAACGACGCGCTGCTCGAAAAGCTCAAGAGCAACATGCAGGAAGTCCGCGCGCGCGGCGGCCAGCTCTACGTCTTCGCCGACGCCGACACGCAGATCGACTCCGGCGACGGCCTGCACGTGATCCGGCTGCCCGAGCACTACGGCGACCTGTCGCCGATCCTGCACGTCGTGCCGTTGCAGCTTCTCGCGTATCACACCGCCGTCGCCCGCGGCACGGATGTGGACAAACCAAGGAACCTGGCAAAGAGCGTCACAGTGGAGTGAGTCGCACCCAGGTTCCTTGGTTTACGTCGGAGGCTAACTTGCCGAAGGCAAGTTAAGGCGGCACAGCCGCCGGCCGAGGACACAAGCCGCGCAATCTTGCGAAGAGCGTCACCGTCGAGTGACGGTGACGCTGTTCGCGCGCGGTTTGGGTCGGAGTCTGCCGCGACGCGGCCGAACCTGCTGCTTTGCAACCACGCACGTCTCGGAGGCGGAGCACCATGCAGAACGTGAAAGCGCTGCTCTTCGACGTCTTCGGCACACTGGTCGACTGGCGCGGCTCGATCGCGCGCGAGGCACGGCGGCTGCTCGCGCCGCGCGGCGTGGCGATCGACTGGGAGGCGTTCGCCGATGCGTGGCGCGAGCAGTACCAGCCTGCGATGGAGCAAGTGCGCAGCGGCCGGCTGCCGTTCGGCAAGCTCGACGTGCTGCACCGGCGCAACCTCGATGCGATCCTGCCTCGATTCGGGCTGGATCGGCTCGATGAAGCCGACCGTGCGGAGCTCAACCTCGCCTGGCACCGGCTCGACGCCTGGCCCGACGTACCCGAAGGGCTGGCGCGGTTGCGAACGAAGTTCCGCATCGCCCCGTGCTCGAACGGCAACGTCTCGCTGATGGTCGACCTCGCGCGCCGCAACGGCTTTGCGTGGGACGCGATCCTCGGCGCCGAATTCGCGCGCGACTACAAGCCGAAACCCATCGTCTATCTTGCGTCCGCCGCAGCGTTCGACTGCGCGCCCGAACAGGCGATGATGGTCGCGGCGCATTCGTCCGACCTCGCGGCCGCCGCAGCCGCGGGGCTGCGCACCGCGTTCGTGGCGCGTCCCGACGAACACGGTCCGGGCAACGGCGAGCGGCGCGCGAACGTGCCCGTGGACGTATCGGT
>JBKBSH010000297.1:0-3535 GCA_046291795.1 Burkholderiaceae bacterium
ATCGCCTCGTCTTCGGCGAGCATGTCGAGGTCGAAGCTGCGACTGCCGACGAGCGGCTCCTCGGCTTCGTCGGGGTCGATCGGCAGCGCGTTCAACTCTTCCTCTGTGCGAACGAAGTAGAAGCGCGCGTCGGCGCCGACATCCAGCTCGACGGGTGCACCACAGCGGTCGCATCTGGCGGCCAGCTTGGCGGACCAGCGAAACCGCGCTGACGGCCGGCCGCGATCGTCCGTGTCGAACCACGCGCGGTAGCGCAGCACGCCTTCGGTGCGGGCGAGCATCGGCGCGAGCCGACCCGCGTCGCGGATCGGCAGTTCGCCCGTCACGTCGCCCCCGGTACGCGCGAGCTCGAAGACATCGACGGCGTGTTGCAGCCTGGAATCGCTGGCCATGATCGGCGAGCACGGGCGCGCGGCTAAACTCGCGCGCCGGATCGTTGCGCAGAAGACATGCCCAGAATCGTACTCGCATCGACATCGCCGTATCGGCGCGAGCTGCTGCAGCGGCTGCGGCTTCCGTTCGAAGTGCTCGCGCCGCGCGTCGATGAAGCGGCACTGGTTGCGGAGACGCCGCACGCGACCGCGCTGCGACTCGCCCGCGCGAAGGCCGATGAAGTCGCCGCGCGCGTTTCCGACGCGCTGGTGATCGGCGCCGACCAGGTGGCCGATGTCGAGGGCGCGGCGCTCGGCAAACCGGGGTCGCACGAAGCGGCGCTCGATCAGCTCGAGCGCATGCAGGGGCGCACGATCGTGTTTCACACGGCGCTCGCGGTGGTCGACGCCGCACGCGGCACAGCGATCGTCGATTGCGTGCCCACGTCGGTTCGCTTTCGCCGGCTGCCGCGCGCCGCGCTCGAGGCCTATCTGCGCGCCGAGCGGCCGTACGACTGCGCCGGCGCCGCGAAGATCGAGGGGCTCGGCATCGCGCTGGTCGAAGCGGTCGAATCCGACGATCCGACGGCGCTGATCGGACTGCCGCTGATCCGCCTGACCTCGATGCTGGAGGAATTCGGCGCGCAGGTCCTCGCCCGATGAGCCGACCGGGCACGCTTTATCTGCTGCCCACACCGATCGCCGACGTTCCGGCCCCGGACGTGTTGCCCGCGCGCACGGTCGCGGTCGCGCGCCGCCTCGATTACTTTCTCGCCGAAGACGCGAAGACCGCGCGCGCTTTCCTGAAGGCCGTCGGCCATCCGCGTCCGCTCGCCGCGCTGAGGATCGTCGAGATCGGTCACGCGCCCGATGCTGCGCGCTGCGCCGACTGGCTCCGCCCTGTCGTCGACGGAATCGATGCGGCCATCGTGTCCGAAGCCGGCTGCCCGGGTGTCGCCGATCCGGGTGCCCAGCTCGTGGCCCACGCGCACGCACTGCAACTGGCGGTCGTGCCGCTGGTGGGACCCTCGGCCTTGTTGCTTGCGCTGATGGCGAGCGGACTGAACGGGCAGTCGTTCCGCTTCGTCGGCTACCTGCCGCGGGAAACGGGGGCGCTCGCCCGGCGCCTGCGCGAGCTCGAGGAAGCGTCGCGCGCCGGCGAGACGCAGCTCTTCATCGAGACGCCATACCGCAACGAGCGGCTGTTCGCTGCCGCCGTGTCGGTATGCGCCCCGGACACGCGTCTGACGCTCGCGGTCGACCTCACCGCGCCCGACGAGCGGATCGCAACGCGCACGATCGCGCAGTGGCGCGCGCTGTCCGTGGCGCACCGTCCGGCGCTCGCGCGGCGCCCGGCGGTGTTCGCGCTGCTCGGTCGAGCGCGATCAGCGCCAGGTCGGCGCGTCCGTTAGGCTCGAACGCAGCGCTGCGCCCAATCCGGCGCCGACCCGTCGCGCCACGCGGTCGAGAATGTTCTCGCGCCGCGTGTAGTCGACCAGTTCGGGCGCCTTGATCACCTCGCGCGCGACCGAGTGCACCGACCCGAAATCGTCCGCCAGACCGAGCTTGACGCTCTGCGAGCCGGTCCAGATCAGTCCGGAAAACAGCTCGCTCGATCGCTTCAGACGGTCTCCGCGGCCGCCGTTGACCGCGGCGATGAACTGCTGGTGGATGTCGTCGAGCATCGCCTGTGCGTGCGCGCGCTGCGCCTCGCTCATCGGCGAGAACGGATCGAGCAGCCCCTTGTTGGCCCCCGCCGTCAGCAGACGGCGCTCGATTCCGAGCTTCTCCATCGCGCCGGTGAAGCCGAAACTGTCGATCAGCACGCCGATCGACCCGACCAGCGAAGCGCGGTTGACATACACCTTGTCCGCCGCGGCGGCGACGTAGTACGCGGCCGACGCGCCGAGCTCCTCGATGACCGCATACACGGCGACGTCCTTGTGCTCGGCGCGCAGCCGCCGGATCTCGTCGTAGATCAGGCCCGCCTGCACGGGGCTGCCGCCAGGACTGTTGATTCGCAGAACGACGCCGCGTGTGCCCTTGTCCTTGAATGCGGCACGCAACGCCTCGATCGTGTTGTCCGCGTTCGCGCGCGCATTTGCGCCGATCGCGCCTTCGATCGCGATCACCGCCGTGTGCGGCCCGCGCACCTTCGCGTCGCCGACGCCGCCCAGATCGATCAGCCACCACAGGATCACCGCCAGGTAGACGAAGCCCAACGCCTTGAAAAAGATGCCCCAACGGCGGCGCGCCCGCTGCTCGCGCAGCGACTCGGTGAGCAGTTTCTGCAACGTCTCGCGCTCCCAGCCGGTATCGGCGCGGCGATCGGCCGCTGCACTGGCGGACGTCGGCGCTTCTTCGTTCATCGCGATTCTCCTCGGTTCGTGGCGTCGCCGGCGGAAACGCCGGCATCGGGTGTCCAATAGACGCGGCCGTCGCGCTCCGTGACCTGCAGTGCGCGAAGCGCGCCGCGGCCGCCGCACGGCCCGCCGACGCAGCGGCCGCTCTCGGCATCGTAAAGTGCGCCGTGCGTGGCGCAGACGAGCAGTTCGCCGGCGGAGTCGAAGAAGCGACCCGGCACCCAGTCGAGCTCCATCGCCACATGCGCGCAGCGGTTCAAGTACGCGAACACGCGCCCGCGATGGCGTACGGCAAAACCCGTCGCGTCGATCCCCCCGACGCGAACGGCAAAGCGCACGCCGTCGCCGCCGTCGACGAGCGCGTCCGAGCCGCAGATGTCGATCATCCGGGAATCAGCCACCTGCGCAGTTCCTCGACCGAACCGACCAGCACCAGCGGCTCGCACGCAGCCAGCTGCTCTCGCGGATGCGCTCCGTACGTGACGCCCGCCGCATGCGTGCGCGCTGCGCGCGCCATCTGCAGGTCGTGTGTGGTGTCGCCGATCATCAGCGTGCGTTCGGGGTCCACGCCGAACTCGCGCATCAGTTCCTGCAGCATGCGTGGATGCGGCTTGGAGGCCGTCTCGTCGGCCGTGCGCGTGCCATCGAAAAGGCCCTGCAACTGCACCGTGCGCAAGGCTTCGTCCAGGCCCCGGCGCGACTTGCCCGTGGCCACGGCCAGCCAGTGATGGCGCGCCTTGAGCGCGTGCAGCATGGCCAGGCTGCCCTCGAACAGCACCAGCTCGTGCTGCCGGGCGAAGT
>JBKBSH010000298.1:0-3519 GCA_046291795.1 Burkholderiaceae bacterium
AGCTCGCCAGCGTCGCCGGGAACAGGATCAGGCTGGATGCGAAGATCGGCGGAATCACACCCGACATGTTCAGCTTCAGCGGCAGGTGCGAACTCTGCCCGCCGTAGATCTTGTTGCCGACCTGGCGCTTGGCATAGTTGACCAGGATCTTGCGCTGGCCGCGCTCGACGAACACGACGAACGCCGTGACCACCGCGATCAGCGCGATGATGAACAGTGCCGCGAGCGGACCGATCGCCCCGGTGCGCACCAGCTCGAACAGACCGCCGATCGCGTTCGGCAGCCCGGCGACGATGCCGGCGAAGATCAGGATAGAAATCCCGTTGCCGAGCCCGCGCTCGGTGATCTGCTCGCCGAGCCACATCAGGAACATCGTCCCGGTGACCAGCGACACGACGCAGACGAAGCGGAACATGATGCCCGGCTCGAGGACGAGTCCCTGCTGTGATTCCAGCGCGATCGAGATCCCGATCGCCTGGAAGGTCGCGAGCGCGAGCGTGCCGTAGCGCGTGTACTGGGTGATCTTGCGGCGACCCGACTCGCCCTCCTTGCGCAGCGACTCGAGCGACGGCAGCACGTAGGTCAGCATCTGCATGATGATCGACGCCGAGATGTACGGCATGATCCCCAGCGCGAATACCGAGAAGCGCGACAACGCGCCGCCCGAGAACATGTTGAACAGCCCCAGGATGCCGCCCTGCTGCGTGTTGAAGAGCTGGCGAAGCTGGTCGGGGTCGATGCCCGGTACGGGAACGTGCGTGCCGATCCGGTACACGATCAGCGCGAGCAACAGGAAGACGAGGCGACGCTTGAGGTCGCCGTACTTGCCGGTCTTGCCGAGGGTGCCGGGAACGTTCGCCACGCGGATTCCTTTGCCGTGCGCGGTGCGCCTACTTCGCCGTGGGCTTGGCGGGCTTCTTCGGCGCAGTCTCGACGGCCGGCTTGGCCGCTTTCTTCGCCGGCGCGGCTGCCTTGGCGGGGGTCTGCGTCGCCGCCTTGATCGCAGCTTCTTTCGCCGCGCGCCGCTCGGCGTATCGCGCCGCCTTCTTGCCGGCGGCCTGCAGCTTGAGCAGGAAGTCGTAGTCCGTCACCACCTTGGAGCCGGCCGTGAGGCCCTTGAGGGCGTCCGAGAGGGCGATGCGGTGCAGGTTGACGCGCTTGTACTCCCCTGGACCCCGGCCATGCGGAAGGCGCCCCTGGTCGACCAGCCGCGCGACGAAGGCCGCCATCCTGATCTCGGCCTGGAGCGAGGAGTTGAAGGTGATCTCGTTGAGCCGATCGAGGATCTGCTGGGCGCTGCTCGGCACCTCGGCGCGGTTCGACGGATTGATCTGAACGAGCACGAGATCGTGCGCCGGGCTTTCCGCGACCAGCGGCAGCAGCGACGGGTTGCCGACATAGCCGCCGTCCCAGTACGCCTCGCCGTCGATCTCGACCGCGCGAAACAGCAGCGGCAGACACGCCGAGGCCATCACCGCTTCGACCGACAGTTCGTGCTTGCGGAATTCGCGCAGTCGCCCGGTGCGGACGTGGGTCGCCGACACGAAGATCTGCAGCCTGTCGAAGCGACGTACGCGCTCGAAGTCGACTTCGCTCGCCACGATGTCGCGCAGCGGATTGATGTCCAGCGGATTGAACTGGTACGGCGAGAACACGCGCGTGACCCAGTCGAGGTACCACGCCAGCGGCGAGCCCGAGACGGCCCAGTCGCCGAACAGTGCGTTGAGCGCACCGCCGGCTGCGGCGACCTGGCTGACGCGACCCCAGAAGCGACGCAGCTTCTCGCGCGCCAGTCGGCGGCCGCCTGCCGCCAAACCGTCGGCGAGGACGACCGCGTTCATCGCGCCGGCACTGGTACCGCTCACGGCGTCGAACTCGATCCGCTCGTCCTCGAGCAACCGGTCGAGCACGCCCCAGGTGAACGCGCCGTGCGCGCCGCCGCCCTGCAGTGCGAGATCGATGCGCCGGCGCCGGCCGCCCGCCATGATCTCAGCCCCTGCGCAACGGCAGAGCGGCCGGCGCGGCTGCATCGCCCGCGATCGCGATGCCCGTCGCCTCGCCGATCGACCGCTGCGGATGACGCGGCGCATGGCGCGGATGCGCCCTGTTCGACTCCTTCATCGTCGTTGTCCCGTCGTGGCGGCGTCGTGGCCGCGCAAGCGGCGCCGACGCGCGGCTGCGATGCGTGCTATCGCAGTGGCGCGTCCTCGCGCGCATGGCCCAGCGCCGCCAGCGCGCGCCGATAACCCAGCTCGATCAGCTCGTCGGCGCGGTGAAAGTCGAGCACGCCGCACGCGTCGTTCGGGATCTCGATCAGGATGTCGGGCCGGTACGCGGCGATCTGGTAGCGCACGAGCCGATCCTGCATCGCGTCGAACGACTTGGCGATGACGTCGAACGCGCTGAACGAACTGGCTTCCTTCGCGTCGGGCCGCATCTCGCGCACGCGGCTGAGCCAGCGCTGCAGCGGGCCGTTGCGGTCGGGTGCGATCTCGCCGGGCTCCTGCACCGGCTGCGCGGACCGCTCCGGCGCGCCGTCGAGCGAAACGGCGATCGTGAACCTGGCGTCGTGGGGCAGCGTCGGCGCGATCGGCAGCGGGCTCAGCAGACCGCCGTCGACGAGCAGCCGGCCGTCGCGCTCGACCGGCGTGAACAGCCCCGGAATCGCGATCGACGCACGAATCGCTTCGAACAGCGAGCCGCGGCTGATCCACACCTCGCGCCGCCGCTCGATGTCGGACGCGACCGCGGTGAACGGGATCGGCAGTTCCTCGATGCGCGCATCGCCGACGAGTTCGGCCAGCCGCTTCATCACGCGCTCGCCTTCGAACAGCCCCTTGCGCGTGAACGAGAAGTCCAGCAGCGCCCACACGTCGGCGCGGGTCAGTCCGCGCACCCACGCTTCGTACGGCGCCAGCCGCTCGGCGGCGTGCAGGCCGCCGATCAGCGCGCCGATCGACGAGCCGGTGATCGCGCGGATCTCGTAGCCGCCGTCCTCGCGCAGCGCGCGAATCACGCCGATGTGGGCGAGCCCGCGTGCGCCGCCGCTGCCCAGTACGAGCGACGCGGGGATCAGCGCTTGCGTCAAAGGGCCTCCTGCGGTTGCGTGGCGGCGCGCCCATTATCCCGCGCGCGGCTGGCCCGGCTGTTTCACGGGGTCGATCAGCGCAACTGCTCAAGGTCGTCGAGCAGCGCGTCGAGGTCGGGGTCGCCGCGGTTGCGCTGCTTGATCGATGCAATGCCGCCGAGCCGAGCGGCCGCTTCGCCTTCGCCGAGCGCCCACGCGCGAAGTTGCGCGCGGTCGAGCCGGCCGCCCACACCGTCGAGCGGGTGGCTCGGGTTGCCCCGGCCCGCGATCGAGTGACACATCGCGCAGTTCATCCGCTCGAATGCGGCGCGGCCGGCGGCGACGCGCGCGGGATCCGCGGCCGGGGCCGGCGGCGCGGCCGCCGACTGCGGCGCGCGTGCCGGCAGCGGCGACAGATTGCGCAGCGCTGCGAACAACGCCGACAGCGCGAT